>JAZUOR010000337.1:0-8378 GCA_045604745.1 Acutalibacteraceae bacterium
TCTGTGCGCTGCTCTGTGCGGCGGTGATGCTCACCTGCTGTGCCTGTGAAAGCTCGCCTGCCGGAACCGGCGAAAGCACAGGCGCATCCCGGAGTGATGCACCCGATGAGTACGCCGGCGAGCCGGTGATCGTTGAAGACATGCCGGAGGAACTGTGGCGCCCCGGAAAGGTGCTCAACATCTGGTGCTGGAACGAGGAGTTTAAAGGCTTTTTTGAGGATTATCTGTGGGATAGTGTAGTGGTTGGGAGAGATGTCCAGGTCAGATTTATCGTCAACCCCAAGGATGGCGGGATATATATGTCAAAGCTGGAAGAGGCTCTGGCAAATCAGGATCAGCTTCTGGCTGACGACAGGATTGATCTGTTTCTTCTGGATGGGCAGTATCTGAGTAAATACATCGAATCGGACTATGTGATGTCGCTCGATGATATCCGGTGGAGCATGCCTGACACCATGTATCAGTACAACGTGGACGCATGCACCGATTCTAAGGGAGAACTCAAGGGAGTGGCGATATACAGCTTTCCCGGCGTGCTCATCTATCGCCGTTCCATTGCCCGCTATGTGCTGGGCACCGACGATCCGGAGCAGGTTCAGCAGAGGCTGGACACATGGGAGAAGTTTGAGCAGGTGGCGGAGGAGGCCGCTGCCAGAGGC
Source organism: Acutalibacteraceae bacterium (assembly GCA_045604745.1). GTDB lineage: Bacteria > Bacillota > Clostridia > Oscillospirales > Acutalibacteraceae > SIG598. Next base: position 660 of record JAZUOR010000337.1, read on the forward strand.
TATTATATGACCGCTTCACATACCGATACCCTGCGGACGTTTTACTGCAATTCTCAGATAGTCTGGTTTGACGAAAACGACCGGCTGCAGTTTGATTCCGGCATAGAGCAGTGGATCGAGCAGACCGGAAGATTTCTTGAAAACCGGTACACCATCGGCACCGGTTTCTGGGATGAGGAAAAAGAGGAGCAGATGGCCGCTTCGGGAAAGACCATGTGCTTTTTCGGGCCTTTCTGGTATTATATGTACTGCATGCCCGATCCTGATTTAGAAGGTACCTTCGGCGACTGGGCGATCTGCAAAGGCCCTCAGTCCTTCAACTGGAGTGAAACATATCTGCTGGCACGCAGCGGTACGGACAATGAAGGGATGGTCGAAGACCTGTTTGAGGAGGTAGTGGGCAACGAATTCTGCGAAAAGCTGCTGACCGAGGAAAGAATGCTCCCGAACAACTCCTATGTTGTGGAGAGATATCTTGACCGTGAGGAGCATGCAAACGCGGCTCTGGGCGGACAGAACGACATCGCGGTGCTGCATGAGGTGGCAAGTGAGCTCGAATGGGTGGATCCCGGACAGTACGGTGAGGAGATAATGGATGAGCTACCGGCGTATCTGCTTCCTTATTTCCGCGGCGAGCAGAGCTTCGATGAGGCGCTGGAGGGGTTCGAGGAATATCTTCGCAGCATTTCGTTTGAACAAAACTGGACAATGCCTGAACAGGATCAGACAACCACTGGACATAATTTGGACGACCCGGCAGTGGAGTACTGGTTCTCACCGATAGAAAATTAATACCATTATTCTTCGTCTGCCTGCCTGCCTGACGGATGTCAGGCAGGACAGTGGCTCTGTTCACACTATATTCGGTTGACAGGCACGCATGAATTCGGATATAATCACCTTGCCCGGTTCTTTTCCATCACTCCGGGCAGGGAGGCGTACATATTGACGCACAATGACAATTTCGGAACGCGCGGCATGAGCGTGCGCGTCCACAGCAACGGCTCTCCGATCGGCAGGCGGTCAAAAACCATCCTTTTTGCCGCCCTTGTGGGGGTACTGCTTGTTCTGAACCTTATGTTCGGCCTGTTCTCCACCGTCAGCGGAGGCTGCTACAAGGTGCTGGAAATCAACATCAGTGACCAGTATCTGACCGTTTACAACGGCGATAAATACCAGCTTAGTGCCAGCGTGATAGCCAGCGGCAGAGGAAACGTCGACTATCTCTGGGAAACCAGTGATGCCGAAACGGTGTCGGTCTCGCCCAACGGAATGATCACAGCCCTCAAGGACGGCGGAGCGGTCATCACGGTGACCGAACAGAATTCCGGTGAGAATGTGACCTGCAACGTGACTGTTCTGGCGCTATCCTCCATGGAGGTCAGCGAGGATTATTACTCTCTGGGTGTGGGCGAGCAGACGGTGGTTTCCGCCTTTGCCGGCAACGGGCAGGCGGTGCAGTATGCCTCTGCCGATGAATCAATTGCCACGGTGGACCAGAGCGGAGCCATAACAGGCGCGGCTCCCGGTGTAACCGAGATATCGGTCAGCAGCGTAGGCTGCGAGACAAAGACCTGCCTTGTGGAGGTTTTCAAGGCACCGAGCAAGGTCACCTTTGAAACCTCGCTGGATATCTGCGCCGGTGAAAAACGTCTGATAACCGCAACAGCCGCCGAGGGCGAGCACAGCAATGTGTATAAGCTCTCCACCGAAAGCAGCATTATTCAGATAGCAGAGGACGGTACGCTGACTGCGCTTGAAGCCGGTACAGCAATAATCAAAGCCGAAACCTACAACGGCGTTGTGGGCGAGGGCACAGTGACGGTGCGCAGCGCGCCCACATCCCTGAGTGTGTCTCTTGGGGACAAGAGCCTTTATGCAGGTGACACCACCAATGTAAAGCCCAAGGAAAACACCGGCTTCTGCAGGCAGTATGTTTACTCCAGCAGCGACCCGAAGATCGCCTCGGTGGACGAAAACGGCGTTGTTACCGCTGTGGGCAAGGGCAGCGCGACCATAAACTGCGAAACCTACAACGGCGTCAAGAGCACCTGCAAGGTGTCGGTTGATGTTGTTGACTACACCCGTGAATACACCTCTGCCCGCGTTGCCATGAACTGTGAGGCTCTGGTGGCGGCATATCCCGATCTGCTGACCATGGAGACCTGCGGAACCAGCACCTGCGGCACGGACATTATCCTGCTGAAAATGGGCACAGGAGCGAAGAAAGCACTCATAACAGGCGGCATCCATTCACGCGAGGACATCACTGTCAACTATGTCATGCGCTGCGTGGAGGAATATGCCGAGGCGGCTTCCTCGAAAACCGGCAAGTACGGTTCCTTTGATATAAAGGGCATGCTGACCGAATGGACACTCTACATCGTTCCGCTTATGAACCCGGACGGAGTGGACATTGTAAACGGTGACCTGCTTCCTCTGTATAACGGACAGCAGCCGTTGAGCGAGGAAGACAGCTTCAATTTCAAAAACACGGCAACCGGAGTCAACCTCAACCGGAATTTCCCGTTCCACTGGGGCTATTCCGATCCCGAAATCAACGCCACCACGCCTGATGCCGACAGCTTTATCGGTGTGAGCGAGGCTTCCGAGCCGGAGACTCAGGCAATGATGAAGCTGTGCGAGCAGAACGCCTTTGAGTGGCTCTATTCCTTCCACGTTCAGGGCAACATGCTCTACTGGGCTGACTCGGTCAACAAGACTGCGGAAAAGGCCGAGATCATGTCCAACCGTCTGGTGGTAAACTGCAAGTTCAACCTCATGCGTACCTCCACAATAGCCGGTGCCAGCGGAGGCTTTGAAAACTGGTTCCGCCAGCAGTACAACAAGCCCGGCTTCTGCATCGAGCTCATTGAGGACAAGTGGGCTACCAGCGTCAATAAGTATTTTGAGCTCAAAACCAACTGGGCAAAGACCCGCTATACAATTGCCCTCGGAATGAGATACGGTTGATAAACAAACACAAAAAGCTCCCGGAATACGGCACAAAGCCGTTCCGGGAGCTTTTAACTATATGATCAGGCTGCTTCGGTCTCAGGCTCACCAAGAGGAACGATCTTCTCGCGGTAGAGCCGGATGAAAAGGACGGCGCCGAACACAAAGCAGCACAGCTCGGCAATGAAGAAGGACCACCAGATGGCTGAAAGGCCGATTTTTGAAAGCAGATAGGCCGAGGGGAGCAGCACTATGAGCTGGCGGAACACCGACATGGCAAGACTGAGACTGCCTTTGCCCATGGCCTGAAAGACCGAGGTCATGGTGATGCCGGCGGCAGCGAAAATGAAGCACAGGCTGATGGTGCGCAGAGCCGGAATGCCTATTTCCAGCATGGCATCCGAGGCGTTGAACATTCCGAGAAGAGTTCCCGGTATAGCGAGAAATACCGCTGTTCCGGCGAGCATTATACCGGCGGCATAGGCAAGGCCAAGCTTGGCGGTGCTGATTATGCGGTCGGGACGACGGGCACCGTAGTTGTAGGCGATTATGGGAACGATACCGCCGTTCAGGCCGAACACCGGCATGAAAACAAAGCTCTGCAGCTTGAAGTAAACTCCGAACACTGCCACGGCAGTGGAGGTGAAGGAGATGAGTATGCGGTTCATGAAGAAGTTCATCACCGAGCCGATGGAGGCCATCAGGATGGACGGCAGACCCACGCTGTAGATCTCGCCGACGATCTTTCCGGAGAAGCGGTATTTCTTCAGGTCTATGGTCAGCTCCGGATTGTGTCTGAGGTTGAAGTAGAGAGCCAGCCCGGCGGCTGCGATCTGACCGATGACGGTTGCCAGTGCCGCACCGGCGACCTCCATTCTGGGAAAGCCCAGCAGACCGAAGATGAATATCGGGTCAAGAATGATGTTTATGACAGCGCCGGTGGTCTGGGTTATCATGCTGTATACTGTCTTACCGGTGGACTGGAGCAGCCGCTCAAGGGTGATCTGCATGCACATTCCCATGGAAAGCATGCCCACAATGCGGATGTAGGAGGTTCCGTAATCCACGATCTGAGCGTTGTCGGTCTGCACTGCGAAGAAGGTGCGTCCCAGAAGTCCGATGACCACCGCGAAGCCCACGAAGCTCAGCAGCGACAGCAGAATGCCGTTGTTGGCGGTGTGATTGGCTTTTTCCTGATTCTTTGAACCAAGAGCCCGTGAAACAAAGGCGTTTATACCGACACCGGTGCCGGTGCACACGGCGATCATGATGTTCTGCACCGGGAACGCAAGCGATACGGCTGTCAGTGCGTCTTCGCACAGCTGGGAAACAAAAATGCTGTCCACGATGTTGTAAAGAGCCTGTACCAGCATGGATATCATCATGGGTACAGCCATGGAAAGCAGCAGCTTGTTTATGGGCATGATGCCCATTTTGTTTTCGCCCTGTTTTTCCTGCGGTCTGGTTGATGTCTGAGCCAAAGGTTGTCACTCCCGTACAGTCAAGATAATACGGCACAATTTTACATGAGCCGTCAATGAATGTCAATGAAGAATGGACCCTGCGCGCCAGCTTTGGCTATCAGCACATACCACTGTCCTTTCCGTCATATATCTTTATGGAAAAGAACACCGTTTTGAGATTGCTCACAAGCGGTACGGGGAGGAAAGAACAATGAATATATATCAGCCGGAGGGCAGACTGCTTGATACGCAGGAAAACCGGGAAGCCATGAAAGATGCACGTTCACTTATACAGGCGGCGGAAACAGGAAGAGTGCTTGAGGCACGGGCGGTGCTGTGCGACAGTCAGCACAACATTGTGGTGGATCTTGGCTGCATGAAAGGGATAATCCGCAGGGAAGAGGGCGCCAGAGGCATAGCCGAGGGTACGGTCAGAGACATTGCGCTCATTTCCCGTGTGGGCAAACCGGTGAGCTTTGTGGTCAGAGAGGTCACCGCAGACCGCGCAGGACGGCCTTATGCAGTGCTGTCCCGCCGTGAGGTGCAGGAGCGGTGCATGGCAGAGCAGACGGCAAAGCTTTCTCCCGGAGATGTCATAGATGCAAGGGTTACTCATCTGGAGCCCTTCGGTGCCTTTGTGGATATCGGTGCGGGTTTGCCGTCCATGATCAGCATTGATGCCATTTCGGTTTCCCGTATATCTCACCCCAGAGATCGTTTTGCGGTCGATATGGACATCCGGGCGGTTGTGCGTTCGGTAGAGCCGGACGGACGCATAGTGCTCAGTCACCGTGAACTGCTGGGCTCGTGGCTGGAAAATGCTTCCCGTTTCCGTCCGGGTGAAACGGTGGCGGGCATAATCCGTTCGGTGGAGGAATACGGCATCTTTGTCGAGCTCACACCCAATCTTGCCGGACTTGCCGAATGCCGCGAGGGAGTGGCAGTGGGCAGCGGTGCCAGCGTGTTCATCAAAAGCATCATTCCCGAACGGATGAAAATCAAGCTGGCACTGGTTGATACATTCCGTATATCTTCTCAGCCGGCACCGCCCGAATACTGCTTCCGCGGAAGCCATATAAGCCGCTTCGTCTATTCGCCTCCCGCCTGCGGACGCGTCATGGAGACGGTGTTTGAATAGTGCAGCATTGGCAAAGCCTGCCGAAAATCAGCGTCAGCGACCTGTTTTTTTCGGCGGGCTTTGTGCCGGATTGACCAAAATGACAGGAGGTGATGAAGGGGTGATTTATCTGTCTGTATATGTTAAAACAGTTGCCAAACGACGCTTTGTGTGGTAAAATTACTTGATAAAATACGATAGCTATGTGCAGCTGACGGCTGCATACCACATAGTGAGTCCCGGCACGGGACAAAGACAGGAGGTCCGATCCATGAAAAAACGATTCAATAAGCTCGCATGTGCAGTGCTGGCACTCGTCATGCTGTGCTGTGCTCTTCCGGCTGCGGTATGGGCGGAGGCCGCCGACCCGTCTTCCGATCCTACGACGACGACATCCGCTACCGCTGCTCCGGCAACAGTCAGCCTTGACCAGCTCCGCGTGAAGGGAAGCAACAGCAAGGTGTATCTCAGCTCGCCTGAGCTCAGCAATGCGACCAATGCATATTCCTTCAACGTGCCCAACTGGATGGAGGTAGCCACAATCACCTTTGTGGGCAAGGAGGGCATTGCCGCCACCTGCAGCAACGGACAGTCGGTGGTAGCCTCAGGTACCAATTATTCTGTGGGTATCGAGCTCAAGGAAAACAAGCAGACCTTCACTCTTTCGCTGAGCAAGGACGGGCTTTCCAGAAATATCGATGTTACCGTCAACCGCAAGCAGATTGACTGCTACATAGAAGACATCATGATCTTCAGCGGCGACAACGAGATCGCCTCCAAGGGAGAAGCCTCTGAGGGCGAAATGACCTTTACTCTGCCCTCCGGCACGCTGGCGGATGTCACCCTGCGGGTAAAACCCCGGCACGAGAACACCGTCACCATCGCCAACACTACCGGCATGGAGGAAAATGCCCAGATCACAGACGGCCAGAAGGTCAAGCTTAATCTCAACCGCTATTCCACTTACTATCCTATCGATCTTGACGACACCGGAAGCGACAGCTGCGCAAAGCTTGTGGAGGGCACCAACACATATTTTGTTGAGGTCAAGGCCGGAGACGTTACCCGAACCTGCAAGGTCACCGTCATTGTAGGCGACCCCATGGCAAACGCACCCACAACCACGACCACGACCGTTCCCACAATGGCAACGGTGCCTACGGAAAGCATCATGGTGACCACCCAGCCCACTTCCGCACCGACTCTGCCTTCCGTTCAGAACACCGCCGGCAGCATGTTCGGAGATATTCCGGCAGTGCTGTGGATACTCATTGCCATTATCGCCCTTGTGGTTATCGGCTCCTGTATTTTCATGATCGTCAACATGACTGCCGGCAACCGCCGCAATCAGGGCGGCTACAACGGCGGATATGACGATTACGATTTCCGTCCTCCCGCACCCAGACGCAGAAATCTGAGTGAGTACATGGATGATGACTACGACGATTACGGCTATGAACGCGGACGCCGCAGCCGCTATGACGACTACGACCGCTACGACGATTACGATCAGCCGCCCCGCCGCAGCCGTTATGACAGCTACGACAATTACGATAACTATGACAATTACGACAACTATGAGCCTCCCAGAAGAAATTACAACGACTATGACAACTACGACGACGGCTTCGGGGGAGACTATTGATGGACATCCGCGCGGGTGACCGCCTGATGATGAAAAAACCGCATCCCTGTTCGGGAAGCACCTTTCTGGTGCTGCGTACCGGCATGGATCTGCGCCTGCGCTGCGAGCAGTGCGGACATGAGATCATGCTGCCCCGTGCAAAAGCCGAAAAGCAGATAAAATCAATTATCCGGGAGGAAAACGACTGATATGTTCGACCGACTGGCAGTAGCCGAGCAGCGCTTCAACGAGCTTAACGAAAAAGCCTGTGATATGGCTGTGATATCCGATCCGGCACAGTACCGTGACGTAATGAAGGAAATAAAGCAGCTCACTCCGCTGGTGGAAACCTTCCGTGAGTATTCCGCTGCCAAAAAAGCCGAGGCTGAAGCCAGAGAAATGCTTGAGGCCGGCGGCCTTGATGCCGAGCTTGCCGAGCTTGCACAGCTGGAGCTGGAGGAATCAAAGGAGCGCATAGAGCAGCTGAGCGAGCAGCTCAAGATACTGCTCCTGCCGCGTGACCCCAACGACGACCGCAACGTTATCATCGAGATACGCGG
>JAZUOR010000338.1:0-7519 GCA_045604745.1 Acutalibacteraceae bacterium
CCGCTTGGCCTCCGACTTCGCCTGAGTTGGGTACGTAGCCGTATAAGTAGTAGATGGCTTCATGGGGCGCGGTGACGGTGATGGTGCAGCCGTAGAAAGTTCTGGCTCCGATACTTGTCACACTGTCGGGGATGGTTATTGCAGCGAGAGAGGTACATTCGCTGAATGCTCCGTAACCAATACTGGTCACGCTGTCGGGAAGGGTAATATCAGAAAGACTGCTGCAATTAGCAAACGCACTGTCACCAATACGGGTCACGCTGTTGGAAAGGGTAATAGAGGAGAGATTGGTACAATTGGAGAATGCACCGAACCCAATACTGGTCACGCTGTCGGGAATGGTTATGGAGGTCAGCCTTTCACAAACGGCAAACACACTATCGGCAATACTGGTTATGCCGTTGGGAATGTTTACGTCTCTGAGACCATGACAATAGGCAAACGCGCGGTCACCAATGCTTGTCACACTGTCGGGGATGGTTATGGAGGTCAGAGCCCAACAATGGTCAAATGCGTTGATGCCAATGCTGGTTACGCTGTCGGGAATGTTTACTGAAGCCAGACTGTAGCAAAGAGAGAATGCGCTGTTCCCGATACTGGTCACAGTGTCTGGAAGCTTGATCGAGGTAAGGCTTTCACAGGCGCAGAACGCGTGTCCGCCAACGCCTGTTATGCCTGCGGGCACTGTTACTGATTTCAGAGTCTTGCACTGCCAGAATGCTCTGTATCCGATTTCAGTGATAGGCTTTCCGTTATAGCTGTCGGGCAGCACAATGGAGCTGTCGCTGCCCTTGTATTTGGCTATCGCATACCCGTCGCCAAGCCACTCGAAATCATACTTTTCAGCAAGCCGCCGGTCGGTATCGGTGAGCGGCACTGTGTTAATATCATCCGCACCGATAAGCGTTTCGTCAACGACCCAAGTGACACCCCTGCGGGGCGTGTAGCCGTAGTAGGAGGATTCATGTGGTGCAGTGACAGTGATATGATGGTCGTCGTAGTCGTAAAACGCATCTTCGCCAATGCTGGTTACGCTGTCGGGAATAGTAATTGAAGTGAGACTGTGACAACTCATAAACGCGCTATCACCAATAGTGGTCACACTATCAGGAATGGTTATGGATGTCAGCTTTTCACAAACGGCAAACGCGCTATTACCAATACTGGTTACGCCATCAACGATGTATACTTTGGACAGACCGGTACACCAATAAAACGCCATATCGCCAACAGTGGTCACACCACCGGGAATGGTTATAGAGGAAAGAGCAGCACAGTCCCTGAACGCACTGTCACCGATGCGGGTCACGCTGTCGGGAATAATTACGGAAGCAAGAGAGCGGCATCTTGCGAACGCATGGTCATCTATGATTGTTACACCATCCGGTATTACAACAGATCGGAGGCTGAAGCAATCGGAAAATGAATTTGTGCCAAGTTCCAGAACAGGCTTTCCTTTGTAGCTGTCGGGCAGTACGATCTCAGCTTTACTACCGATGTATTTTGTGATTTTGTAGCCGCCATCGAGCGGAGCAAATTTATATTCTGTTTCAAGCAACTGGTTGGCATCAGCAGAAGAAAGTGAGCTGTTATCGACATCTTCGACGCTTTCATGCTCTTCTGTAATGCTGTCTGTGTTCTCTGCCTGCTCACTCTCCACCTGTCCGCCGTTCCTCACCGCCGACGCAATGCCCACACCGCCGCCGATGAGCAGCACTGCGCACAGCACCGCTGCGGCAATCTTCGCCGCAGGGCTTTTGGCAGCCGGATTTTTTGCAGCAGCCACCGGTACGGATACCACAGGCTCAACGGACAGTCTTTCCCGCTGTTCAGCTGAGAGGGTCTCACCCAGGATTATTCCCTCGTTCTGCTTTTCAAACTGGGCAAGGCGGGCTTTTTCACGCTCTGCGGCAGCAAGCTGACGCTCCTTTTCACGCTGAGCACGCTGTTCCTCACGCTTTTTTGCCGCCTCGGCCTTCTGTTTTTCCTTAAGCTTGCGGGCTATCTCGGCCTGCTCGGCGCGGACGGCTTCTTCTTCCTTGCGCTTGACAAGAGCGTGCAGGTCGCGGTTGAGCTGGCTGGCGCGCTGATAACGCTTGTTGGGGTCGAACTCGCACAGCTTGCGGATGATTTTCTGCAGATCTGCGCGCACGCCCCTGAGCTTCGGGAAGGGCTCGCCCTTTAGTCTTCTGCGGATGGCTTCGGTCTCGTCCTCTTCGCTTTCGTAAAAGGGCACCTTGCCGCCGTTGAGCATGGCGTACATGGTCACGCCCAGAGAATAGAGGTCGCTGCGCTCGTCGTAGCCGCTGTAGGTGGCCATTTCCGGTGCCATGAAAAAGGGCGTGCCGCGTCTGCCGGAGCTGCCGCGGCTCTTGTCGAGAAACTTGGCCTCACCGAAGTCGGACAGCTTGTAGTGACCGTCGCCGGTCATCAGAATGTTGTCCGGTTTGATGTCACAGTGCAGGATCTTGGGCTGCCGGCTGTGGCAGTCGCTGAGTACGCTGCTCATTTCAAGAGCCATTTTTATGACATCGTCCTCAGTCATGCCGTCATCGGGAAGCTTGTCCAGCAGCTCCATGCGTATGACAACGTAGCGGCGCACAAAGCCTGCGTCATCCAGCAGCAGCTCGGAAAAGTCGTCAATGCTTACCGCGTACGGATGGTTGCGTATGAACTTGAGCGCAGAAAGCTCGTCCTTGTATTTTTTGACGCTTTTTTCGTCCAGCGGAATGACCTTGAGTGCCGACCGCTGCTCGCCCAGATTCCGGTTGGTCTTGACGATCTCATAGACCACGCCGAAGCTGCCGCTGTCTATGTAGCGTACGGATTCCCATTCGTTGATGAAACTGACCGAACCGTCGGGCGTTCTGCCATCGCGCTTGAGCTGGTTCAGTATGCTTATGTCAGCTGTGGGAGACATATCGTTCCCTCCTTTGTTGTGAATTTGCGCGGAGTGGGGTTATTCGACGACCCATGTGATGCCGTCATCGGGCGTGTAGCCGTAGTAGGAGGCCTCGTGGGGTGCGGTGACGGTAACAGTGCAGCTCAAGAAAGCTTTATCACCAATACCAATCATGCCATCGGGAATAGTAATGGGTGGGAGATTGTGACATGCTACAAACGCACGATTGCCAATGCTGATTACGCTGTCAGGAATAGAAATGTTGGAGAGAAAATAGCAACCATAAAACATTTCATTGCCGATGTGTGTAATGCCGTCAGGGATGGTTATTGAGGTAAGATTTGAGCACCAATGAAACGCCCGATCCCCAATGCTGGTCACACTGTCAGGAAATGCTATTTTGGTGAGGCTTATACAACCGGAAAATGAACTATCACCAATGCTGGTCAAGCCGTTGGGCAGTGAAATGGTGGACAGGGCAGAGCACTGAGAAAAAGCTGTGTTTCCAATCGTTTCGACTCCCTCAGGTATAGTCACCGATTTGATTTTATAGTTACTGAAAAAGGCAGAATCGCCGATTTTGCGCACCGGCTTTCCGTTATAGCTGTCGGGCAGTACGAGCTCAGTCTCATCGCTGTGATGCTTGACAATTTCATACCCGTCGCCAAGCCACTCGAAATCATACTTTTCAGCAAGCCGCCGGTCGGCATCGGTCAGGGGTTCAATGCCGACATCAGCCGCGCCGATAAGCGTTTTGTCAACGACCCATGTGACATTATCGTAGGGCGAGTAGCCGTAGTAGGAGGTTTCATGGGGCGCGGTGACGGTGATGAGATAACCGATAAACGCATTCTTGCTAATACTGGTCACACTACCAGGGATAGCAATGGAAGTGAGGTTTTGACACCCCGCAAAGGTGTATTCACCAATTCTGGATAAATTCTCTGATAATGAGATGGAAGAAAGCGTAGTGCAGTAAGAAAATGCCTCGTCTCCGATAACGGTTACACTATCGGGGATAATTATGGATTCGAGACTGGAGCATTGATAAAAGGCGTAAGAGCCAATACTGGTCAGGCTATCAGACAGTTCGATAGTTTTTAGTCCGGATTGTCTGAACGCATAGTCGCCAATAGCAGAGACAGTATCCGGTATGATTACTGAACTTACAAAAATACGGCCGCTGAACGCAGCGTTGCCGATTTTCTTTATTTCCATGCCATTATATCGGTCAGGGATAGTCACGTCTCCTCCGCTGCCCTTATAATTAGTTATCTCATACCCGTCGCCCAGCCATCCGAAATCGTACTCTTCGGTCAGCAGCCGGTCGGCTTCGGTTAGAGGTACGAGCTTTTTCGGCGCTTCCGCAGCGATGCGGTCGGCATCCATCTGTCCGTTTCCCGACTGACCGTTCTCTGACTGCTCGTTCTCTGCCTGCCCGCTCTCCACCTGTCCGCCGTTCCTCACCGCCGACGCAATACCCAAACCGCCGCCGATGAGCAGCACTGCGCACAGCACCGCTGCGGCAATCTTCATCGCAGGGATTTTGGCGGCCGGATTTTTTGCAGCAGCCACCGGTGCGGATACCACAGGCTCAACGGACAGTCTTTCCCGCTGTTCAGCCGAGAGAGTCTCACCGAGGATTATTCCCTCGTTCTGCTTTTCAAACTGGGCAAGGCGGGCTTTTTCACGCTCTGCGGCAGCAATCTGACGCTCCTTTTCACGCTGAGCACGCTGCTCCTCACGCTTTCTTGCCGCCTCGGCCTTCTGCTTTTCCTTAAGCTTGCGGGCTATCTCGGCCTGCTCGGCGCGGACGGCTTCTTCTTCCTTGCGCTTCACAAGAGCGTGCAGGTCGCGGTTGAGCTGGCTGGCGCGCTGATAACGCTTGTTGGGGTCGATGTCGCACAGCTTGAATATCATCTTCTGCAGGTCGCCGCGTACGCCCTTTATTTTCGGGAACTTTTCGCCCTTGAGCCGCTTGTGGATGGCTTCGTTCGGCGAGGTGTTTTCGTCAAGAAAGGGCACTGCGCCGTTGAGCAGGGTGTACATCGTTATGCCGAGGGAATAGAGGTCGCTGCGGGCGTCGTAGCCGCTGCAGGAGTGCATCTCCGGCGACATGTAGAACAGCGTGCCGCGCATGCCGGAGCTGCCCTGACTTTCCTCAAGAAAGCGGGCCTCGCCGAAGTCGGACAGCTTGTATTTTCCGTCACGTGTCATAAGGATGTTTTCCGGCTTGATGTCACAGTGCAGTATGCGGGGCTGACGGCTGTGGCAGTCGCTGAGCACGTCGCTCACGTCCAGAGCCATCTGGATGACGTCATCCTCGGACATGCCGTCCTTTGGCAGCTTGTCCAGCAGCTCCATGCGAATGAGCAGATATCTGCGCACAAAGTCGCCCTCATCAAGGAGAAGTTCGGAATAATCCTCGATGCTCACGCCGTGCGGGTTGTTTTTCACCGATTCAAGCGCGGCCAGCTCATCCTTGTATTTCTTTATGCTCTTTTCGTCCAGCTCGATTATCTTGAGCGCCGACCGCTGCTCGCCCAGAGTGCGGTTGGTTTTGACTATCTCATACACCACGCCGAAGTTGCCCCGTCCGAGATAGCGCGAGGCCTCCCATTCGCTGATGAAGCTTGGGGAGCCGTCCGGGGTGCGGCCGCTGTTTTTCAGCCGGCTGAATATACTCAGATTTGCAGATGGAGGCATGTTTCATTTCTCCTTTGTCGTTGAGTTGCGTGGGGGTTATTTGACATTCCAGGTGACATATTCGTCGAGCGTGTAGCCGTAGTAGGAGGCCTCGTGGGGTGCGGTGACGGTGATGGCGGTGCTCCTGCTGTCAAATGCGCTGCGTCCAATGCCGGTCACGCTGTCGGGGATGGTTATTGACTTCAGAGAGTTGCATCCGAAGAACGCACCGCCGCACATTGCTGTGTCAGCGGTGGTTTTTGTCTGTTGTGACTGTTATGCCTGCCTGCTATCAGTCTTCAGCCTCATATGCCGGCATTTCCATATATCCGGTGCCGTCAAGGCGGACACGGCAGAGCTTGTCGTAGTTGTACAGGCTCATGGTGCCGTCTTCGCGGACAATGCACGGTTCTGCGTCCGCATATTTTACAGGCATGCCATATACCAGATGGGTAAAGGTGTTGTGGAAATCACCTTCCAGATTGTCCAGAGCCATGCCCTGTCTGCTGCGATTGTCGTAAAAATACACCCAGTTGCCTGCGACGCCGACAACTTCGCAGTAGCCTTCAAATGCAACGGTTGTGCTTTCGGTTGCCCTGTCGTACACGTATATATTTTCACCGGTATAGAATTTTGAGGGATAGGGATTATTAAATGTTTCGTCAGAGCTTGAGTAAAAATAATTGAAGGGGCTGTAGACGATATTGTTGTCGGTTGCCGTTATTGTGCAGAAACCGCTTGCTGCCGGTAGGGTCGATATGTTTTTCAGAATGGTACCGTCGGAGCTGTACTCGTACAAACCATCGAGGTTGCCGATGAAAAGAGAATCCTTGTCTGCGGTAAAATGATAGCCTCTGTTATAAGCCATATTGTCAACCGAGAACAGCGGCTCAGCAGTGTCTGCGTTGAGGGAAGCCTGCTCCGGATCAATGCAGTGGAAATCGCATCCATATCCGGGATATCCTGCAACACCATAAAATTCATATGTGCCCAGACTGTTCCAGAAAATTTTACTATCGCACAACGCAATATTGAATGCACGTCCGGGATACAGAAGAGACGGTTCTGAGCCGTCAAGATTGATATAGCGAATATTCTCGTCACGAGGAACATTCCATGTGTAATTATTATAGCTTTCCTGTCCTGATATGTGGAGATAATAGATCTGCTCGTCAATTATCTTCATCCAATAAATGTTGGCAAGCATGAATTTCTCGTCTCCCGACGCATCTTTGACGCGCTTGCATTCCTTGTGTATCTCATGGAAGCTGCCGGTTTCAGGATCATAGCTGCCTATTACGGCATACAGCTCAGCCTGCTCCGCTTCGCCGCTGCCCATCCGGTCGCCGAGGAAATAGAGCAGACCGTCATGGGAAATGATCTGGCGGAAGTCATATACGCTGCTGAGGCTTTCCTGCATGGAACCGTCTGCCGATATTCTGCACAGCGCATACTGCATCTCACCGGCATCATTAAGTATCATCGGACAGTAGTAGATCCAGTCGCCTATCCGTTCCACCTGCCTGTTTTCACCCGACTCGGTGCCTGAAATGTCAGCTTCGGTTATGTAGCTGTTGTCGAGGCGGCGAAGTCGGGCTTCATTGATCACGACGTCAGACTTGCTGACAGATTCTTCCTGCTCCGGAGCAATGTGTGACTCCGAAACAGTGACGGATGATGTTCCATCTATGTCCTCAGTCTGCCCGCTTTCCGCCTGCTCACTCTCCACCTGTCCGCCGTTCCTCACCGCCGACGCAATGCCCACACCCCCGCCGATGAGCAGCACTGCGCACAGCACCGCTGCGGCTATCTTCATCGCAGGGCTTTTGGCAGCCGGATTCTTCGCAGCAGCCACCGGTGCGGATACCACAGGCTCAACGGACAGTCTCTCCCGCTGTTCAGCCGAGAGAGTCTCACCGAGGATTATTCCCT
>JAZUOR010000339.1:0-3591 GCA_045604745.1 Acutalibacteraceae bacterium
CAATCCGGGCGGCAAAGACGGCTTCGGCGGATTCATTGAGGATTTTATTGACTACGGCACATCCTCATCGTCCTCCGCCAGCGCAAAGGCCATCAAGGCCGGAGCTGACGTACTCATCGAAAGCGGCAGCATCACCATCGACTCCTCAGACGACGCTCTGCACAGCAACGGTGATCTGTCCATCACCGGCGGCAATATTTCCATAACCTCCGGAGACGATGGCATTCACGCCGACGCTGCTCTGAGCATTTCCGGCGGTGAAATCTCCATTGAAAAAAGCCTTGAGGCCATCGAAGGCGTGAAGGTAACCGTTTCCGGCGGATATATTGACCTTGTTGCCTCTGACGACGGCATCAACTCTGCCGGAGGCAATGACGGCAGCAGCAACCGTCCCGGAGCAAACTCCTTTGCCGCCAGCGACAGCTGCGACATTTCCATCAGCGGCGGCACGATCATAGCCGACGCATCCGGCGACGGCATCGACTCCAACGGCAACATCCATCTTTCCGGCGGCACGCTGGTGCTTGCCGGCCCGACCAACAGCGGCAACGGCCCCTTTGACTACGCCGGTGAATGCATCGTTACAGGCGGAAACATCGCCGTATCCGGCAGCGCCGGAATGGCTCAGGGAGCCAGCAGCCGTTCCACTCAGGCCAACATGCTGCTGTGCTTCAACGGCACCATTGAGGGCGGCACCATGCTGGCTCTCACCGATGCGGCAGGAAACGTCGTGTACGCAGTAACGCCCGTCAAGAGCTACGCTTCGGTGTTTGTTTCCGTACCCTCCATGAAGGTGGGCGATGTGTACACACTCTGGCTGGGCGGCTCCTGTTCCGGCGAGAGCGAAAACGGCATTTATACCGGCGGCACCCTGTCCGGCTCCACCGAGATCACGCAGGTGACCGTCTCCGAGGTCAGCACCTACTACGGCGGCTACTCCGGAATGGGAGGCCCCGGAGGTCGGTAAAGCTTTTTCTTTCCGCAGCACACATACCTCTATTGAAATCACACGTGGTTTGCAGTATATTATGAATGTGATCAGGCTTTTTGCCTGCACCCACAACTGGAGGAAAACATAATGAAAAAACAGAAAGCATTTGCCATCCTTGCGCTTGTTTCAGTCATTCTGATCGCAGGTGCCGCTGTGCTTTACGGCTATCTCAGCCGGCGCTATTTTGATCCCGAACTGGCTGTCACAGATGTTGTTTCCGAGTCTGACCAGCCTTCGGACAGCGATGCCGCCGAAGACGAAGCTGCTGCCGCACCCGATTTTCTCATCTATGACGGCAACAGTCAGCCGGTCACCAATGCCGACTTTGCAGGCAAGCCCATGATCGTCAACTTCTGGGCAAGCAGATGCGTACCCTGCCGTGAGGAAAAACCCGCCTTTGAAGCAGCCTATCAGGAATATGGCGACGACATACACTTTCTTATGGTCAGTCTGACCGACGGAGTAAAGGAAACACGCATAACCGCTGACAAGTACGTCGCAAAATTCGGTTACACCTTCCCGGTGTATTACGACGAGGACCGCACCGCACTGCACGCATTCAATGTCTTTTCCTCACCGATGACGTTCTTCATTGATGCCGACGGAAATATCCTCTCCTACTATTCCGGAACCATCACCGAGGAGCTCCTTGCCGACGGAATAGCCATGATACTCCCCGAAAGCTGAAAAACAGATAATTCAAAATTCCCGGCGAAAAGCCACGATTTCGGCTGACAGGATAAGCAAGGCTCAATCCAGATGATTTTCCCGAAGCGCCTGCACTTTCATAATCCTATTGGAATCCGTATTAAACGCTCCGGCATCGTGCCGGGGCGTTTTTTGTATCCTTGCAGGCAACCTGCTTCCGTTTTACACATTCCGTGCTTTTTGTTTACGGTTCTCACCGAAAAAAGCACAGCCGCTTGTTAAGCCGCAGACATTATGATATACTCAGGCTGTTCTAATATACATATTATATTCCGGAGGATATCTGATGAACAACACCGTTCAGTACATGGAACAATTCGCTGCCAAAGCCCGCGAGGTCATCGCCGAAGGCTGCGTGCTGCTGCGCAACGAAAACAACGCTCTGCCCGTGTTGCCGGGCAGCCGGGTGGCGCTTTTCGGACGCACCCAGATGAATTATTTCAAGAGCGGTCTCGGCTCCGGCGGTCTTGTCAACGCCCGCTATGTCACCGGCATCTATGAGGCTCTGAACACTCTGGGCGACTATAAGCTGGATGCCGAGGTACGCACCGCCTATGAACAGTGGACGGAAAAACACCCCTTCCAGATTGGCGACGGCTGGTCAAACCACCCCTGGTTCCAGCAGGAAATGCCCCTTGAGGAAAGCCTTGTGTCCGCTGCAGCACAGCGCAATGATGCGGCAGTCATCATCATCGGACGCACCGCAGGCGAAGACAAGGACAACATGGATGCTCCCGGCAGCTGGCAGCTGACCGAAGAGGAAGAGGCAATGCTGGAGCTTGTCTGCCGCTGCTTTGAGCGCACTGTGGTTCTGCTCAACACCGGCAACATCATTGACATGAACTGGGTGGAAAATTACTCTCCGTCGGCTGTTATGTATGTGTGGCAGGGCGGTCAGGAGGGCGGTCTGGGCGTTGCCGATGTGCTGTGCGGACGGGTTTCACCCAGCGGACGCCTTACTGACACCATCGCCCGCACCATCGCCGATTACCCCTCCGACAAAGGCTTCGGTGACCCTGAACGCCTTGAGTATTCCGAAGATATCTATGTCGGCTACCGCTATTTTGAGACTTTTGCAGCCGACAAGGTACTTTACCACTTCGGAGAGGGTCTTTCCTACACGGAATTTGAACACTCTCCCATTTCTTTCGACTGGGACGGCAGTGCCGTCACTCTGCGCCACAGAGTTAGAAATGCAGGCAGCGTTTCCTCCAAGGAGGTCGTGCAGATATACGTGCAATGTCCTCAGGGCAAGCTGGGCAAGCCGGCGATGACTCTGTGCGCCTTTGCCAAAACCGGCGTTATCCAGCCCGGTAAGTGCGAGGAAGTTGAGCTGTCCATTCCTGTCAGCCGCTTCGTTTCCTATGATGACAGCGGTCTTTCCGGTCACCGCTCCTGCTTTGTGCTGGAAGAGGGAACCTATCGCTTCTTTGCCGGACACAGCGTATGCTGCTGCACCGAAGCAGGGTCCTTTGACCTTGCCCAGACCGAGGTAATCGCCCGAACCGAGGAGGCCTGCGCTCCCGTCGAAGCCTTTGACCGCCTGCGCAATGCTGACGGCAAAGAAGGATATGAACCTGTTCCTCTGAGAACAGTATCTCCCGCACAGCGCCGTACCGAGCGTCTGCCCGCTGAGATTCCTCAGACCGGTGACAGGGGACTGCGGCTGGGGGATGTATATTCCGGCAAATGCACCATGGAGGAGTTCGTCGCCCAGCTGACCGACGACGACCTTTTCTGCATCGTGCGCGGTCAGGGCATGAGCTCTCCCCGCGTTACTCCCGGCACTGCCGGTGCCATCGGCGGCATCACCGACCGGCTGAGCGGACATTTCGGCCTGCCCGCCGTGTGCTGTTCGGACGGCCCCAGCGGCATCCGCATGGACTGCGGCA
>JAZUOR010000340.1:0-4472 GCA_045604745.1 Acutalibacteraceae bacterium
GAGGAGTGCCTACAGGGCGTACAAGTTCAAGGTCAAAACGCTGATTGAGGACATTTTCGTCACCATCGGGGTGCTTTGAACATACCTGAACATTGTATCCGACCCATTCGCCATCCATTATCTGCCAGCCTAACGCATCAAGAGCGACGTTGCTGTTCAACGCTGAGGTAATGAGATAGCCATCACTCTTTTCGGTGATATTCCATTCCTGCGCCGGATTTCCGGGTGAATAATCCCACAGATAAACATTTGTGCCGTTTTCAGTCTTGGCACCCTGAACATCAAGAACCTTTCCCGTTGCGACATGCTGAATAACGTATCTTCCGTTGCTCAGCCGGTCAAAATACCAGAGATATTCGTCCTCTGTATCGTATCTGGCGTGACTGACGACATTGCCGTCTTCTTCAACGCCTACAATGTTATGTGTCTCATTGTTCATAATAAGCATATAGAGCCCGTCGCCGATGTCGGAACCGTTGGCTTTTTCCTTGGCCTCGCGTGAGAATGCAGTGAACTTGTTGATACAGGTGTCTGTGTAAATTCCTTTCAATCCTTCGGTTGCAAGCTGACGGTCAAGAACATAATGACCAACTTCTTTTCCCCAGTTATTGGAACCGAAAACCGTTTTTGATGAACCGCTCCAGACATCGTATGAGAATCCGATCTTGCTGACAACGGTGCGCATGAATTCATTGAAGTGATTGCTGTAACCGCTGCCATATCCTACAAGCTGGCATCCTGAAGATTTTGGGTTTGAATTGTCAGCATTGTTACCGTTTCTCGTATGAAGATCGATCGCGCTGCCCGTCGATTTGACTCCGTCTCGATTATTTAACGTACGGTAACCATCCAGTCCCCATCCATTACCGGTGCTCAGATCATGCAGTCTAAGCGCACCGTAGCCCTTATGATCAAAGAGTTTTAGAATGTAAATTCCATCACTGATTGTTATTGCATTACACTTTGAACATGTGTGCTCCGGATAGTCAGGGACGGAAGAGGAGTTTTCGTTTTGGAATACAATTTCGGCATAACCGTTGCCGTTTTTCTGCACAACAATACATACAGCTTGTGTTCTTGTTCCGGTAGAAGTGTAGGGGATATCTGGAAAATTATCCGAGCCACCTTCAAACATAAATACTACGCTTTTTCCGTTGAGAAGCGTATCAATCAGTATTTGATCGCTGCTTATGTAATATCGCATCATTGTGTTGATGTACTCTCTGTGCTCCTGATTTGAGATAAAATCGTCGCACTTGAGGTTGTTAAGGCTGTTAAGAAGGGTTTCTCTGGGTGTTGCTGCGGATGCACGCATAACAGCCACACCGCTTGCAAGCAGGTTGACCATCATAACAGCTGCAAGCAGCACGCTGAGAATAATCTTTCCGCTGGTTCTTTTATTCATGCTCGCTCGACCTTTCTTTCCTTTACAGGGTGCTATGGTATCCTATTACTATATTATACACCTATCCTTACAGGCTGCAATTACCAGTTTTACCCTGAACCATACCTCTTAGGCAGAAACGGCTGTTTTTTGATATATATTAATTGACATTTTGTTAAGTATCAATATACTGAAGTAAGTGATATTGCGTTTGCGAGGTGTCAATATGCTTGTCGGTGTCATGTCGTATGTCAGTCTTGCCGGGCTTGTTCTGTTCGCGCTCAGCGCACTTGCCTGCTCTTCAAAAAAAATAAGTACAGCGAGCTCAAAATACGGTGTATTGTGGTATGTTGTCTTTGGGTTGTATCTTTGTGCCCTGATTTGCTGCTTTGTGGCATATTGTAATCAGACTGAAGCTGTTGTTACCATAGTCATTCTGGCGGTGTTGAGCGCGCTTTCGTTTGCGTCACTGTTGTTTATGACCCGAAGACATCTTGACAGCGAACGGGAAAGAAGGGGCTACGAAGCAGAGCAGTACAGAAGTATGCTCAAACAGCTTATTGGCGAACGTGTCAGCGCGGAAACCTCACTGAAACAGTATGCCGAAGAGCTGAGCGGCGATAATGCGGACAGAGAAGCTCTGATGCACAAGCTGGACAGCATGAGCGGCAGTTCAGTTGCAGAAATTCTTGTTGCGCACAAAAGGGAACTCAGCCGCAAGCTTGGCATTGAGTTTGAGGTGGAGCAGAACGGACGTATTACCGCGCTTGAATCGGTGGAAATTGTCATGCTCCTCGGCAACCTTCTTGATAATGCAATAGAAGCGGCAAGAACCTCCGGCAAAAAGAAACCCTATGTCAGAGGAAGTATAAACTGCCGCGCCGGTCTGCTGGATATAGACCTGAGTAATTCCAAAAGCGATACTGTCACCATGCGCCGACGGGATTATATTGTCGGAAGACCTAAAAAGGGGATAGGCACCAATCAGATTGCATCGGTGATTGAAGCGTATGACGGTAAATTCACTCTGCGTGATGCGGGAGATGAGCTGCGGATAAGCATTCGGCTTCATCTTTCTGAAAGAGAAGAAACGGAGGCGATGGAATGAGCGCGCTTGAGATTTCAGGCGTTGTTGTTATGACAACCATTGAGGCCATCTTTATCATAGTAAAGACATCAATGTTTCTGAGACATCGCCTTCCCAGAATAATGAGTGTAATGGCGCTTACTGCTTTTGCGGTGTTATTCAACGCTGTGAACAATATCGGGACAATTACACAAAACTCTGATGCGGCTTTGTACGCTGTTGCACTGCAGACAGTTCTGACACCGATTATGTACTCGCTGTGTTGCTCCAGCTGGTTGGCCACAGTTGCGGAAATGTATGTGTACAATATAGTATTTCTGACTCTTCCCGGATTGGTGATATCGTTATTCCTGCCCACAGAGATTGTGGAAAGCGTTACTTCGTCTTACCGATCACTGGCGGTCAATGCGGTGATGCTCATAGCGCTGAATATTCTCAGCATTATTGCCTACAAGTACAGATGGCTCAAAGGAATAAACGAAAATGTTTGCATTGCTATTTACATAATTGCTTTTTATCTGGTAAGAATAGCTGCCAATCTGATTTCTCTGACTATGCCGGATTCGCTGTCCAACAGGGTTGTTACGGTGGTTATGGCAGCTTTCTGCGTGGTGTCGATGATGTCTGCTTTGATCATTCCGGAGCTAATGTTCAAAAGGCGGCAAAACGCAGAGGCTGCTTCGAGAGCAGAGCTCAACAGCTTTATCTGCCGCCATATTGCTGAGCAGAACACGGCCATCAGAGCATTTCGCCACGATCTGGCCAACCATCTGCAGGTGGCCGGCAGCTGCGATGCAGGGGAAATCCGAAGGCATCGCGACAGGGTTGCGGAAATTATTGCTTCACATTCCGCTCCTCCGGTAACCGCCGATACCGAGGTCAACGCTATTCTTGACCAGACCCGGCAGTTGATGCTGAGCAGCGGAATGTCCTTTTCCGTAAACTGGGTCAACCCTCCGTCAGTGTTCACTGACGAGCAGCGCGAAGCTCTCCTTTATCGTCTTGCGGAAACTTATTGCGACGCTGCAAACGGTAATTCAGACGCAGAGATAACCTTTACCGCAGACGGTTATGATTTTTCTCTGCAGCACACAACTAACCGGAACGGGGTTCAGTAATGAAATATTCAGTTTTTATATGCGATGATAATCCGGCGGTTCTTTCATCACTTTCCGAAATGATAAACCGTCTTTTCGGAGAGCGGTTAAATACAGAAACGTTCACAAGCTTCAGCGCTATGCTTGAGGCTGCGGAAAAAAGCTCTCCCGATATTGCAATTCTTGATATTCTGCTGAATGAAGGCAACGGATGTATTCTGGCAGAGAAGCTTACCGCATTGTCTCCGGGAACAAGTATTATATTCCTGACGGGACACATGGATAAGGCGGACGGCATTTTCAGCAGCGTCACTCCGTCAGGTCTGCTTTTCAAGCCGGTTTCCGATGAAAAGCTTTTCAGCACCATCAACAGTGTTATTTTGCAAATCTCTGCCATATGCCTTACCAACCGTACAGAGCAGACCATTGTGCGGGCCTGTGACATATTGTACGTTGAAAGCGATGTCAAGAGAATCAAAATATATGTCAAAGATCACAGCGTCAGCGGCGGTGTAAGCTTTATTTATTCCAGCACTTCTTTGTCGCAGTTTATTAATTCATCCGGCATCACATTCATCCGCTGTCACAAAAGTTATGCTGTTAATCCGGCTTTTGTACGCCGTATAACCAAAACCGAGTTCAAGCTGGCCGGCGAAGCGAGCGCACCCATCAGCCGCCGATACTACAACAGTGCCTGCGATGAATACATGCTGTGGGCAACAAATAAGTATCCGCATACGGTCACGGTATGAGTACATATCATTGACAGCGGAAATCCTGAGTTGTGCGGACAATGGAACGACCGGAAGTGTTCTACCGGAGTCTGTCAGTAGCTTGGAAGATAATTATCTCGAACTAATATTAAAATGCTGATTTCGGGCAAAAAAATAACCGTCATTCCGTT
>JAZUOR010000341.1:0-4085 GCA_045604745.1 Acutalibacteraceae bacterium
GCCGGTCAGCCGGACTACGATGCCCTTGACGAGATGGTACGCAGATAATCCGCCTGCCGGAGAGAAAACGCAATGAAAGAGATATCACCGGACAAGTCGGAGGCCAAGCGGTCTTAGGAAGACAACAAAAGCAAGCAACTCCTTGGCTCACAGAACGACATGGCTACGATCCGACTTAGCAGGCTGCCGGTCAGCCGGACTACGATGCCCTTGACGAGATGGTACGCAGATAATCCGCCTGCCGGAGAGAAAACGCAATGAAAGAGATATCACCGGACAGAAAGCGCCAGTTTATTGATCTGCTGACCAACACCACCGATGCCGAGCTGCTCTATCTCATGGATACCACCGGACGGCTCATGTCCTATTACCGGTGTGCCATTCTGGAGGTGGAGACCAAATTCCGGGTACTCAACGAGGAGCTGTCCCTTACCCATGACAGAAACCCCATCGAAAGCATCCGTACCCGCCTCAAGAGCTTTGAGAGCATACAGGACAAATGCCGGCGCAAGAATATCCCGCTTGACCCCGCAGCCATCGAGGAGAGCATCAACGACATCGCCGGCATCCGCATCATCTGCGGCTTTCTTGACGACATCTACATGCTGGCCGACTGCCTCATACAGCAGGACGATATCGAACTGGTCAGAATGAAAGACTATATAAAGGAACCCAAGCCTAACGGTTACCGCAGCCTGCATCTGATCGTAAAGGTACCCATCTTCCTGTGTGACGAGAAAAAGTACGTCAACGTGGAGGTGCAGCTGAGAACCATCGCCATGGAATCGTGGGCAAATCTTGAACATCACATGAGATACAAGAAAAATCTTGCCCCGGAGGTGACAGGCGAGGTGGCAGCCGAGCTTGCCGAGTGCGCCGAGCTTAGCAGCCAGCTTGACCTGCGGATGCAGAAGGTACGCGCAATTATCGGGCAAAGCGCAGAAAAATGAACAGCGCGCATCGAAATTTGCACTTGACCTTCACGGGGTTGGATGCTATAATACAATAGCTGTCGTTTGGGCATTGCCCGACTGACACATACATTTATCCGCGTCACGGTTCCGGGGATACGCCCGCATTCCGGGAAAACACCTGCCCGCTGCTGTGGTGACGGAAATATTATCAAAGAGGTGCTTACAATGCTGCCCGAAGAAAAACAGGCTATAATCGCCAAACACGCCCGTCACGAAGGTGACACCGGTTCTCCTGAACTCCAGATCGCCATTCTCACCAAGAGAATCAACGACCTCACCGAGCATCTGAAGGTCAACAAGAATGACCATCACTCCCGCCACGGTCTGTTCAAGATGATCGGTCACAGAAGAAACCTGCTCAACTACCTGACCAAGATCGACATCGAGCGCTACCGCGCCATCATCAAGGAGCTGGGCATCCGCAAGTAATTGCAGCTACGGCAGGCGGAGAGGACATCGGTCCCTCCGTCTGCCTTGCGTCTTTTTCTACCGTAAAATGCAGAGCTTAATCGTGCGGCATAGCGGTAAAACGAACGCCCGGAATAAAGTTCCGGACGCTGGTTTTATTGCTAAGCTGTGTGAGAAAGCCTCTGTCTGATAATAATAAAAAAGAACTGAAAAATGGAGGTTTACAAAGATGTTTGACAACTTCAAGGTCTTTAAGACCGAGCTTGCCGGCCGTCCTCTCGTGGTCGAGACCGGTAAGATTGCACAGCTGGCCAACGGCGCCTGCCTCGTCCGCTACGGCGAGACCGTCGTCAACGTTGCCGTTACCGCTTCTGCCAAGCCCCGCGACGGTATCGATTTCTTCCCCCTGTCCGTTGACTTTGAGGAGAAGCTCTATTCCGTGGGCAAGATCCCCGGCTCCTTCCTCAAGCGTGAGGGTCGTCCCTCCGAGAAGGCTATCCTTGCCTCCCGCGTTATCGACCGTCCCGTTCGTCCTCTGTTCCCCAAGGACATGCGCAATGACGTGGCTATCGTTGCCACTGTTATGAGCGTCGATCCCGACTGCTCACCTGAAATCACCGCCATGATCGGTACCTCCATTGCCATTTCCATTTCCGATATTCCCTGGAACGGCCCCATCAGTGCTGTTTCCGTCGGTCTGATCGACGGTCATCCGGTCATCAACCCCACTGCCGAGCAGCGCAAGGTCAGCCAGATGGCTGTTACCGTTGCCTCCACCGACAGCCGTGTCGCCATGATCGAGGCCGGCGCCAACATGGTGAGCGATGAGGATATGTACAACGGCATCATGGGCGGTCACGAAGCCAACCAGGCCATCGTTGAGTTCATCAAGGGCATCAGAGCCGAAATCGGCAAGGAGAAGTTCAGCTATCCCTCCAACGAGCCCGACGAAGAGATGATCGAGGCCATCAAGGCCTTCGCCATCGACGATATCCGTGCCGCTCTGGACACCGATGACAAGCGCATCCGCGACGAGCGTCTCAAGCCCGTTTATGAGGCTGTTCATGAGAAGTTTGACGAGATATATCCCGATGCCGCCGCCAAGATCGACGAGTGCCTCTACAAGACCCAGAAGTACGTCGTGCGCCGCTGGCTGCTTGATGAGCAGAAGCGCGTTGACGGCAGAGGCATGAACGACATGCGTCCTCTGGCAAGCGAGGTCAGCCTGCTGCCCCGCGTTCACGGCTCCGGTCTGTTTACCAGAGGCCAGACTCAGGTTCTGACCATCTGCACCCTCGGTCCCATCAGCGACCGCCAGCTGCTCGACGGCATCGACGAGGAGCAGTTCAAGCGCTATATGCACCACTACAACTTCCCCTCCTACTCTGTAGGCGAGACCAAGCCCAGCAGAGGCCCCGGACGCCGTGAGAACGGTCACGGAGCTCTTGCCGAACGCGCCCTGCTGCCCGTCATTCCCGACGAGACCGAGTTCCCCTATGCTCTGCGCCTTGTTTCCGAGGTCGTGTCCTCCAACGGCTCCACTTCTCAGGGCTCTGTGTGCGGTTCCACTCTGGCTCTGATGGATGCCGGTGTTCCCATCAAGGCTCCCGTTGCCGGTATCTCCTGCGGCCTCATCACCGAGGGCGACCGCTGGATGACCATGGTAGACATTCAGGGTCTGGAAGACTTCTTCGGCGACATGGACTTCAAGGTTGCCGGTACTCATGACGGCATCACCGCCATCCAGATGGACCTCAAGATCGACGGTCTGACTCCCGAGATGGTCAAGGAAGCCCTTGAGAAGACCCACAAGGCTCGTAATTATATCCTTGACGAGATCATGCTCCCCTGCATCCCCGAGCCCAGAGCAGAGCTTTCCGAGTTTGCTCCCAAGATGATCCAGATGCAGATCGACGTAGACAAGATCCGCGAAGTCATCGGCAAGGGCGGCTCCGTTATCCAGAAGATTGTTGCCGACACAGGTGCCAAGATCGACATCGAGGAAGACGGCAGAATCTTCATCTCCAGCGCAGATGCAAAGGCTTGCCGCGCCGCAGAAGCCACCATCAAGAGCATCGTCTTTGAGCCCGAACCGGGTCAGATGTTCTACGGCCGCGTCACCCGCATTATGACCTTCGGCGCTTTCGTCGAGATCGCTCCCGGCAAGGAAGGCCTCGTGCACATCTCCAAGCTGGCCAAGAAGCGCATCAACAAGGTCGAGGACGTCTGCAACGTGGGCGATATGCTCTGGGTCAAGTTCGAAGAGCTTGACGAAAAGGGCCGCATCAACCTCTCCCACAAGGACGCCGTTCCCCCCACCGATGCTGAATAATTAGCCTTTAAGAATTTAAGCCCCGTTCCGTTTTTTCGGAACGGGGCTTATAGCATATTCTGAAAGGAATATACCGTTTTTAGAGCAGGGAGAAAAGCAGGCACCGTTATATTTACAAATTATGGAAAATGTGGTATAATACATTTGTTCATTTGGGGAATGGAAGGTGCTTGCTTTTGAGTCAGCTTATTTGGGTTGGAAAGTACAACAAAAGATTCAATGGGTTGCTGAATATAAATATTGCTCAAGAGGATATTTATCGGTCAAAAGGATTGATAACGCATTTGGTGAAGCGGAACCATTCCAACTGTTTGAAATATATAGACTACATTGAAGATATTATCCTGCATCCCGACTATGTTGGCGTGAAC
>JAZUOR010000342.1:0-4749 GCA_045604745.1 Acutalibacteraceae bacterium
GGTGTCCGGGGTTCGAATCCCCGATGGGTCACCAGAAAGGGCTGCCGCAGATTTTGTTCTGCGGCAGCCCTTTCCATTATATTTTTCTATTTCTTTTTTTGAGGGTACAAAATGAAAGTAACGATAGAACAACTGGAAGCGTATCTGCGCGATCGCTATATCTCCTCAGCTACCGAACAGAGCATGTTCATGAAGCTGGCGGAGGAGGTCGGAGAGGTTGCTGAGGTGCTCAACAAGCGCTGCGGACGCAAAGCCTCGGACGGCTCTGATCTGAAGGAACAGCTGGGCAGCGAGCTGGCGGATGTAATACACTACGCATTTGCCATTGCCGCCATAAATGACATCGACCTCAACAGCGTTATCATAAGCAAGGATGAGAAGGCTTCCGTAAAGTATGGTCACGATATCAACCTGACGGAGTTTATCCGCAGCCGGTATATGTCAGATAAGCCTGAGATCAGATGACATAGCCGGCGATGCAGATGAAGTGCATTATGCTGCCTGCCACCACGAACAGATGGAAAATTGAGTGCATGTACCTGTGCTTTACTCCCAGGCCGTACAGAACCGCTCCGAGAGTGTATGATATGCCGCCGGCAAGCAGCCAGCCGAGGCCGGCTCTTGGCAGGGCCTCGATGGTGGTCCTGGCGGCGATGAGGATACACCAGCCCATTCCGATGTAGCATATCATGGAAAAGACATTGTACTTTTTAAGGTCAATAGCGGTGAATACCGTGGCGATTATGGCAAGTCCCCACACAATACCGAAGATGATCCAGCACCACGCCGCAGAGACCTTGCGGATGGAGCACAGCAGGATGGGTGTGTAGGTTCCGGCGATGAGAAAATAAATGACGCAGTGGTCAATGATCTGCATGACCTTTTTGCCTGTTCCGGGATTGAGCGCGTGATAGACGCTGGAGGTTGTGTACAGCAGCACCAGAGTAAAGCCGTAAACAGCGCTGCCGACAACAGCCCAGGGATTTCCCTTCAGCGCGGACAGCAGCACGCATATGCTCAGCGCTGCAATGCCGAAGGCAGCTCCCACGATGTGGGAAACATAGTTGAATATCTCCTCGCCCATAGTGTAATCGGGCAGCTGGCGGTCACAAAGCCTGGTTCTTGTCATGGAGAAATATCCTTTCGTGATGTATACGGTCAATGGAGGCGCACGTTCATGTCGCCCTCAAAGAAAAGCGCCAGAGAACCCGGTCCGATGTGTGAGCCGGTCACCGGTTCGTGAGCCATAAGAATGATTTCTCTGTCGGCAGATATGCCCCGCTGACGGAGAAGCTCAATAAGATAGCGGGCATCCTCCTCGCAGTCGGCGTGCGAGATGCCAACGCGCTGGCAGTCTGCGTTTCGCACGAACTCTGCATACTTGTCCGCCATTGCGGAAATGGCGTTTCTGCGGCCTCGATGCTTTTCAAAGGCGACTATCTTGCCGTTTTCATTGCCCTTTAGCAGCGGCTTAATACCCAGAACAGTGCCGACAATGGCGCTGACGTTGGACAGTCTTCCGGTGCGTCGCAGGTGCATAAGATCGTCCACGATAAAAACCTGATACATGCGCTGGACGTGCTCCTTGAGCTTTTCGGCGGTCTGGTCAACATCCAGTCCTGCGTCGCGGTAATCGGCGGCGCGCAGAGCCTGCAGACCAACACCGAGTCCTGCTCCGAGAGAGTCAATGAGCCTTATTCTGCGTTCGGGATAGCTTTCCAGAAGCTGCTGGCGGGCGATGCCGGCAGAGTTGAAGGATCCGCTTATGCCGGAAGACATGCATATGAACAGTACGTCCTGCCCCTCTTTGAGGAAAGACTCAAAGGTGTCCGCAAAGCTCTGAGGATTGACCTGTGAGGTGGTAACGGTCATGCCGCTGCGGATGCGGTCATAATAATCCTTGCAGTCGAACTCGGCGGTGTCTGTGCAGGTGAAAGCCTCGCCGTCTACAAAATAATAAAAAGGAATGATGGTAAGTCCGCGTTCCTTTGCGAGCTGGGTGTCCAGATTGGCTGTGGTGTCGGCGATAATGGTGAATGACATATTTGCTGCTCCTTGCTTTTTTATTTGCGGCACGACCGGCAAATGATGTGCGCCTGTATATATTATGGACTGTCTGGCGAAAAACAGCAACCTACTTGGCCTCAGGTGGGCTATATCGCCGGAGAATGGAGAGTAGAGTCGCGTATCTACTACTCTACCGCCGGTGGAGTTGGCTTAATATCAACGTTTTTCGCGGTTGTGGATTTAAAGACGTAAAAATATGCAGGCGTACATTTCTCCCGCTTCAGGAGTGAAATGTACGCCTGTGAAGTTATATGGCTTGCCGGAGTTTTACTTGAGGAAACCCTCAATTATGACCGACTCGGCCTCCAGCTCGGTCATACCGAAGGTCTGAAGCTTGATGAGCTGGTCGTTGTTGATGCGTCCGATGGCGGCCTCGTGGATGATTTCGGCATCGGCATGGGTAGCAACGATTTCCGGAATGGAGCTGATCTTTGCCTCGTCCATGATGATGGAGTCGCACTGAACGTGAGCGTGGCATGGAGCATTGCCGACAGCAATGGGATGGAAGACCTGCACTGAGTTGTCCCTTGCCACCGAGCGGGATATGATCTGTACCGAAGCGCCTTCACCATCAAGGTCGGTGCGCATGTCTGACTGAGCCAGCTGGTTACCGTGGGTCATCAGCCGCTCAATGACCTGCATCTTTGCCTTTGCGCCAAGATGAGCATTGGTGGTGCGCACAGTGGAATCAACACCCTTTATCTGCACCATTTCCATTTCACACACCGAGCCCTCCTCCTGATACACCTCGGTGACCGGGTTGAGGATGCGTGCTCCGCTTCCGTCGCCCTCGCCGTAGTGCTTTTCAACGTAGCGGATGCGGGCGTTGCGTCCGATGTGAAAAGTATGAATACCGTTGTGCGTGCTGTCCTGATCGCCGCAGTTGTGTATGCCGCAGCCGGCAACGATGAGCACGTCGGCATCCTCGCCGATATAAAAGTCGTTGTACACACAGTCGGTGATGCCGGTTTCGGTGATAATGACCGGAATGTGTACGCTCCTGTTCTTTACGCCGGGCTTTACAATGATGTCAATACCCGGCTTGTCGGTTTTGGTGACAATCTCAATGTCATCTGTGGAGCGGCGCGAGAAACCTTCGCCGTTCCTGCGGATGTTGTATGCGCCTTCGGGAATCTCGTGCAGATCGGCAATAGCCTCAAGCATCGTACGGTCTACATTGTTGAAGTCGCTCATGCCTTTGCACCTCCTCCGAAATCGCAGCCCTCGTTGAGCTGGCCTATGATCTCGCTGAACACCTCGTCACGGGGTCCCTGACGGGTGACCTCGCCGCCGTTGAGCACAATGATTTCATCAGCCAGCGACATGATGCGCTCCTGATGGGAAATAATGATAACGCTGTTGTGACGGTTTTTGCTCATGGAACGGAAGCTGTTGACCAGCATGGCAAAGCTCCACAGGTCGATTCCTGCCTCCGGTTCGTCGTATATGGCCAGCCGCAGCTCGCGTGCCATCAGCGTGGCGATCTCTATACGCTTGAGCTCGCCGCCGGAAAGAGAGGCGTCCACCTCGCGGTTGAGGTAGTCTTTGGAGCACAGACCGACCGATGTAAGATAGGAGCAGCATTCGTCCTCAGGCAAATCGCTGCCATGGGCCAGACTGAGCAGACGGCGTACGGTCAGCCCCTTGAAGCGCGGAGGCTGCTGGAAAGCGTAGCCGATACCCAGCTTTGCACGGTCAGTGATGGACATGTCTGTAATGTCCTGTCCGTCAAAGATAATGCTGCCCGAAGTGGGCTTCTCTATACCCATTATCAGCCGGGCTATAGTGGATTTACCGCCGCCGTTCTGACCGGTAATGACGATGAATTTGCCGTCGTCGATGGTCAGGCTGACATTTTTAACGATATCTGCGCGGCCCTCCGCGTCATCAACGCGGAAGGAGCAGTTTTTCAACTCAAGCATAATGATACCTTTCTTTGAAAGTGATTGATAATCATTTAACGGTATTATATCATTCTCCGGCACACTTGGCAATATGCGGTTGTCGTAAATTGTCGGGTATGTGATTCTCGACAACCTGTGCGGCGGCGCAGGATAAAAAAGTGTGGCATTTGCGTACAGCCTGTGCTATAATCATCTGAACGAGTCTGTATCGGAAAGGGGGATAAGCGATGGGTGATGCTGTCATAATAGGGCTGACCGGTCCCACCGGGGCAGGCAAGTCGGCTCTGGCGGCGATTGCCGGAAAGTTTGACTGCCGGTATGTTGATTGTGATATTCTTGCCCGTCGTGCGGTGGAGCCGGGCATGCCTGCGCTTTTGCAGCTGTCAGAGGCTTTCGGCTGTGATGTCGTCAGACCTGACGGTTCGCTTGACCGGCCTCTTCTTGCTCAGAGAGCATTTCCGACCATGCAGGGACGGGAGAAGCTCAACGCCATTGTTCATCCCGCGGTTTTTGACCTTCTGGAGGATATAATAGCCGAATGCAGCCGGAAAGGAACGGCAGGGGTCATAGTGGATGCACCTTTACTTTTTGAATCGGCTCTGGACAGACGCTGCGACAGGGTCATAGCTGTTGTCGCACCGGATGAATACCGCCTTGAGCGCATCATGAAGCGGGACGGGCTTTCCGAACAGGCTGCCCGAATGCGAATGAATGCCCAGCACCCCTGTGAATATTATTCCTCACAGGCTGACTATACTATTGTTGTCATGAGCGGAAA
>JAZUOR010000343.1:0-6236 GCA_045604745.1 Acutalibacteraceae bacterium
CAACTACAACTACTACAACAGTCCCCACCACTACCACCACGACTGCCAACAGCTCCTCCGGTTCCATCGTGGGCAGAACTGTGCGTCTGGGCGGAGACGACCGCTTCCAGACGGCTGCCAACATATCAGCCGAGGGCTGGAGCCGCGCAAGCACCGTGGTAATTGCCAGCTCAGCCGGCTTTGCCGACGCTCTTGCAGGCGTTCCTCTGGCTTACGCTCTTGACGCACCCATCCTCCTTGTGGATGGCAAGACTATGAGCCGACATACTCTTAACGAGATCATTCGCCTTAAGGCCGACCGCGCCTATGTGCTCGGCGGAACCACTTCGGTGAGCGAAAAGGTTGTGGATCAGCTTAGCAGCAACGGCCTTTCGGTCACCAGAATAAACGGCAGCACCCGTTTTGAACCCGCCGAAAAGATCGCCCGGACCATGAAGGAGCTGGGCGCGGTGAAATCAGACACGGTGTTCTTTGCCAATGCATATAATTATCCCGATGCCCTGTCGGTCAGCTCCATCGCCGCCGCTATGGGCAGCCCGATTCTCTATGCCCCTTCAAAGGGCAGCCTCGGCGAGGGCACTGTCAGGTGCCTTGAGTCACTTGGAGTCACCGGAGCGGTGGTTCTGGGCGGTACCTCCGCGGTGGGCGATGATGTCTATTCGGACATCGGCCGCCGGGTCAATGAAGTGTCAAGATGCGGCGGAAAGAACCGCTATGATACTGCCCTGGCAGTATGCAGCAGATATATTGACCGGTTCTCCGGCGAAAACGTATGCTTTGCCACCGGCAAAAACTATCCTGATGCCCTTGCGGGCGGAGTGCTTGCGGCAAAGAAGGGTGCTCCGGTAGTGCTGGTGGATAACGGTGCGGACATCAGTGCCATTCGCAGCTTTGTCAGCCGTCTCTCTCCGGATTCCGCCTATGTTTTCGGCGGCTCCTCGGTCATAAGCGACGAGCTTGTGGGCAAGCTGACAAAATAAGAATCGGATAATCAGGGAGAAAGGGGAATGGCCATGCTTGACCTTGAAAACCTTGGACACTACCGGGAAAACAACCGCATTGAGGCAAAAAAGGCGGTGGGCGGACTTCCCGAAAGCATCTGGGAAACATATTCTGCCTTTGCCAACACATTGGGAGGAGTCATTCTGCTGGGAGTTATCGAGCAGGAGGACGGGACCTTTGCCAGTGTGGAGCTTCCCGATCCGGAATATCTGGTGGAGGAGCTTCGCCGAGGCCTGAGTGACCGGTCCATCGTCAGTGCCGACATTCTGGATGAGCACAACGTGCGCATCGAAGAAAGCGGCGGACACCGGATTGTGGTCATCGAAGTGCCGCCTGCCAACGAAGAACAGCGGCCGGTATACTGCGGAGAGAACCCGTTTCAAGGGACCTATTTCCGCTGCGGTGAGGGCGACTATCGCTACGATCCGGAAATAGTTGACCGGATGCTCCGAAAAAAGAAAAAGAACAAGTGACAGCAAAAGGCTGCCGCAGAACGTCATTGTCTGCGGCAGCCTTTTCCATATCATTTTATCGGAAGAATCGGTCAAGCCGGCGTTCCGGCCGGCGGTCATAGATCATTGCAAATACCACCAGACCAAGGGACAGCAGGGAAATCACCGCACCGGCGGTCAGTCCGCGGGGGACATAACGAAGCTCGACTGTGTGCTGGCCTGCGGAAAGGTCAACGGCAGAAAGCACTCCAAGAGCGGGCTGCAGTGCGGCCGGCTCTCCGTCAACAGTTACGTGCCAGCCATCATCAAAGGGGATGGTGAGTATCAGAGGACAGTCACTGTCGGCAGATACCGCTGCGTTGATGCTCGAATCGGTGCTGCTGTTCACGTCGCATTTCTGCTGCGCGGCAAGGTCGTGATAACGCTGCAGAGCATCGCTGCTTTCGTATGCAACGTGTATTTCCTCAAAGGAAAGCTGAGGCTGATTGGTTACGATGGAGAGAGTAATGGTCGAATCCGGTTCAAATTGTCCCAGCAGAGCGGTGTACCGGGAATAGTCGCCAAAGTATCCGGTTATGTAGCAGTCGTTCACATAAATGCCTCCCGACTGTATCACATCACCGGTGGCATAGAAGTACAGCGGATCGGCAGAGGAGATCTCAATGGTGTAGTCGAGGCGGCCTTCGGCGTCGCTGTCGGTTTCGGTGTAAACCGTCTCGCCGCTGATGCCGGGATCGGAGCATACAAGGTTGGTCAGCTGCGGAGCAGGCAGCTCAACCTGGGAGAAGATATCCGAATCGGAAGCAAAAACGGAACGATAAGCATTGTTGATCACCTCAAAGGGCGAAGCATCCGGCTCAGGATCTATGTTGGCTGTGTCGGCAGCGAGAAAGCCCACGGGAAGTGCGCTGGGGTTTTCGTACAGACCGTCACCGATCGGAAAATATCCGGGAAAACCATCCTCGCTGAAAAGACAGCGTACGCCCAGCAGGGAATCGGCTGCGCGGGTAAGGCCGTAATCGGCGGTTGCCCAGATGTTCTGATAGGTGTTCATACCGATATCTCCGGCAAAGTCAATAACAGCTGTCTTTTCGGTGGAGCTGTAGTGGCTCAGTCCGTTGTAGCCAAAGTGCATGGGGTCGTTGAGACCGATGAAACCCGTGTCGTTCCGGACACGATACAGCCCGTCCTCCGGCAGAGCGGAAACGGCCTCAGATGCGGAGGAAACCTGACGGGAATACTCCGATGCGGGACGGTCAAAGAAACTCAGCAGGCTGTCAACGGTCACGTCGGCATTTGCCCAGAGGCTGAAGATGTGGAGAAGAGCAAAAATCACGGTCGCAGGACGAACCAGCCGCCGATCGGTCAGCTTTTCGCAGAACAGCAGCGAAAAAGCGGCAATCAGCAGAATATCGACAACCAAAGAAACCGGGTTTATGTATGCCGGACGTATCAGCAGCGCAAAGAGCCCCACTGCGGACAGAGCTCCTGCACTCAGCAGATATTCCCGCAGCTTCAGAGCAGTGATGTTTTCCAGCGACCGGGCTCCCAGCATCACGATCAGGAACGAAAGCATAAAGGAGTAGCGATAGTTGAAGCTGTGGTTTTCGGTAAAGCCGTGCCAGATCATGTTGATAGAAAGGGAGCAGAAGGAGACCAGTAGAACCGCGCCGAACAGAGCGGACAGCACCTTTTCCCTGCTTTCGATCTTCCGGTTGAAGAAATAGGTCACTGCCAGTACGGCAGTCAGAATACCGGTAAAAATGTTTGGGGAGCCGCTCAGCACCTGCTCTGCATCCGATGTGCCGGTAAAAAGCTTGCAGAGAATATGGTTGTCTCTCAGGAAGTTATATGCCGTGAACAGAAGCACGCACAGAGCCAGAGCAGCGATTCGGAGTCGTCTGCCGGTTTTTTTTGACACCAGCACATAACCGACGGCAGCGACGAAAGCTGCCGCAGCGACAAATATCAGCGCGATAACTATGGACACAACCTTGTCGGCAGCAGGAATGAGAGATGGCGCAAAGCGTTCAAGCGCCGGGGACACATACCGGTAAAAATACTCATGCACGATGTCTCCCATGGATTCACGCTTGCCGCCCTGCATGGAGAGCAGTCCGGGGATAAGCATGACTGCGGAAAGCCCGCCGGCGACAACGGAGGAGAGTGCAAAGGTGCGCAGAATATTGAAGCTTACACTTCTTAGACTGCTGCACCGCCGTGCAAGAGCATAGACAAAATAAAGCACCGAGAAGATGCACAGCATGAAGCCGATATAATAGGAGCAGAAGACAGCGCTGCCCAGAGAAAGAATATACAGCCAAGGGCGTTTTCCGTCGGCGATGTATTCTATGCCAAGCGCCACCAGCGGCAGCAGTATGACGCAGTCAAGCCACATGATGCACCAGCTGAAGCTGACGTTGTATGCGCACAGGGCATAGGCGGAGGAGAGAAGCGGAATGCCCAGTCCGAGACGTGTGGTTCTGCGCAGAAAAATTGCTGCCGTCAGTCCGCTGAGGCTGAGCTTGAGCAGGATGATCAGGTGGAGAGCAGTGGGAAGCGCCTCTGCGGGGAACAGGGCAAATATCAGGTTGAACGGACTGGCGAGATAATAGGAGAAGAGTCCCGCCATGCTGCCGCCCATGGTTTTTTCAAATGAATAAAACAGATCGCGCTCTCCGGCAAGAAGATCCCGGTAGTAGCTCCAGAAGGCGGAATACTGTCCGTAGGCGTCGGAAACCAGCAGTGTGTTGTTTCCAAAAGGAGAGACAGAATTCGCTGCAAACAGCAGTAAGATGGCGATAAACGGTATAAAAAAAGCAGCGGACAGAGTGAGTGCAGAACGAGGCACGCTTTTTTTATCGGCTGCGACATCAATGATTCTCACGGTATAAACATCCTTTCTGCGGAGGATTGCACAAAACAATTTGTATTACGAACGCAATAAACAACGAATAGTTATGAGCGGCAGAGCTTGCGGAGCAAAGAATGCCGCCGGTGTGCGTCGCGGGGAGTCCGGAGAAGAACTCCACTTCGGCAGATTGATTATAGCATAGCCGGAACAAAACCGTCAACGCGATGATATTAATATATGACATTGAGCAGAGTAAACAGTTCCGGTAAGCTGCGCCACGACCGAAGATATCAATAACGGTATTGACAAATACAGTTTATCGCGCTAAACTGCAACTTGGTTTATTGAAACAAACCAATAAACTGCCAGACCTCGCAGAGTCTGGTTGAAAGATGCGGGGTTTTTGGCGTGTTCTTTAAGAATTCCAGCAGGACAACACGTAACGGTTGTGAGCCGATGCTCATATGCAGACAGACCGAATATATTCTGAACGAAAAGGGAGAAAGACATGAAAAAGCGTATATCCATCACATTGACGACAGTTTTGTGCCTGATTTGTATGCTCGTTGCCGGCTGTGCATCCGTTCCTGCGGAAACGGATGCTCCCAAAGACACAGTTTCTTCAGTCAGTGATGTCTCGCCGACCGACGAGGTCACATCTCCTGCTGACGTACCCCAGAGCGATGAGCAGGTGAGTGATGAAAGGTATATTGAGCTCAGCGGAGATGCTGAGGATGTATTCACAGCAGAGTATAATTGCTACACGGAGGGAGAACAGGTTGTTATCTGCTTCCAGAAGGGTTGTGAGATCAGGGGAGACATGATAGATATTGCGGAAAAAGTAATGGAAGAAGTTGCCGGAGAGACAGGAATGAGCTTCGAAAAAAATTATGAGCCGGAAGAAGGATACACTTCTTTCCTTAATCTTTACGAAATGGCGGATCTTTCAGATATCAATGCCGACCATGAAAAGATTAATATCTATGTGGTGGAACTGGGCAATTCTATTCAGTGGGCTGTTGACAACAGCATAATCGTTGAATCTGCTGATTTCGATTATGAAGAATCATCTTACGGGACACTTTATCATGAGCTTACCCATACCGTGCATCTGAGAAACGGCGTTTCACTGGGAGGCACACTCAATGAGGGTTATGCTGTCTATCATGCCTATGAGGCCCAGAAGAAAAACAACATGCGCACATGGAGCATGATACAGTTCTACGGACAGAATGATCTGTTTGACGACAGCATTATTGCCGATGGCGAAGACGCTTTCTGGCATATGTTTGACGACGGTAATTTTGATTATCAGTACGGATACAGATTTGTCACTTTCCTTTACGAAAAATACGGAGACAGTGCCTTTACAGATATACTCAAAGATGCCACCGCAAGGCACTATAATGATGCGTATGGACTGGGGATCATCAGCGAAAAGGAGGCCGACAACGAACAACTGAAGCAGATTATAAAATCAAACACTTCAGAAGACGTATTTGACCAGTTTGCAGACTGGTATTATGATAACTGGAACGACAAAGCTCAGGAATACTGGGATTACATGGACTCCATCGGATTAGGCTGGTAAGCCTGTCCGGAATGTCTTCATTTATAATCAGCAACCGACCGCTCAGGCAAGTTTGCCGGGGCGGGCGGGTTTGTGTTTTGAGAAAATGACATAGACGCAGGCATCTATTTTTCACGACTGAAAAATCCACACAATTCCAAACATATCACAGATTCTCCGGTGCAAAATAATCGTGCAGACAAGAAAACGGACACGCCGGACAGCCCGGCGAAAGAACGCCGCGGACAGACGGGGACGCAGCATTGCTGACAGGCTGTACGCAGATGTGTATAGTGTGCCCTGCCGCCGGTGAATGATGTCTGGACAGCCTGCGCTTAATATTTGTGAAATATACCAG
>JAZUOR010000344.1:0-6432 GCA_045604745.1 Acutalibacteraceae bacterium
ATTGAGGATAAGTGAAGCGATATTGTTGTTGTCGCACTCCAGTCTGCCGAGTGTCGGGTTCTTGCTTATATCCAGACTGGTCAGCTGATTATCGCGGCAATAAAGCTGTCTGAGCTTCGGACAGGAGCTGACATCCAATTCGGCAATCTTGTTGAGATTGCAATGGATCACTTCGAGATTCGGACAGTTGCTGATATCCAGTTCAGGAATCTGATTATCATCACAGTACAGCTCTACCAAAGAAACGCATTTGCTCACATCCAGTGAGGTTACGCCTGAATCCAGCTCCCTGTTGAAATAGACACCTTCATGAAGACAATCAAAAATGGTTATGTTTCCATTACAGTACAGCTTTATCGTGTCACCGGCGGTAACGCTGTCGGAGGAATACTCAACTGGATTGCCGTCGCCCCAGTCCACATAGACAGTGTCGTCAGCGCCAAACGTGAAGCCGAGCTTGCTGCCCACAGGCATGGAGGTGGTGAAAATGATCTGCGGCTCAGAGGTATGGGATTCGGTTATGGTTGCTTCCGTTGTGACGAGTGTCAGATCGGGGAACTCAGCGTTGGTCAATTTGCAATAGACGGACTTTCCGGCTAAGTTATTGTCAAAGGTAAATACGCCGTTTTCCGCTGCGGAGGGCGTTACTACGCTGTCGTCGGCGGCGTTGTACCATGTGTAAACCGTCTTGGTTCCGTCAATGTCATATTCGGAAGAGAGATCGGAGAAGGCAGCTCCGGCACTGATGGTTTCGGGAATGGTGATTTCAGCCTGCGGAGCGTATTTGTAAGCCGACACTGGTTCTCCTGACATTACATCTTCATTCATTCCGTATATATCCGCAGGCAGGGAGGCAAAGGTCAGCGAGTTGTTGTCGCACCAAAGCCAACCATCTCCGCCACCACCGGAATATCCCCAGCCCGTACAAAGGCTGTCAGTTCCTTCCACATTTATGGAAGTAATGTTGTTATCGCTGCAGAAAAGAGTTGATAGATTAGCAAGACCGGTGACATCGATTTCCTGCAGCTGGTTGTCATCGCACCACAGATATTGCAGCTCGGTACAATGCTTGACATCCAGCTCGCTCAATTGATTACCTGCACATCCGAGCACGTGAAGATTTCCACCTGCACACAACTCTGTCAAGTTATTAAAACTGCAATTAAAGTCTGCAAGTTCGGTGTTGCACGACAAATCCAATTCTGTCAGATTATTTGTGCTGCACTCCAGTGTTTTAAGCGAAGTGAGATCGTTGATATCCAGTTCGGTTAACTTATTGTCAGAACATTCCAGATATTCGAGTGAACTTAGGTTGCTTACATTCAATGATGTCAGCTGATTCGCGCCGCATGATAATCTATTCAGTGCGATGCAATCACTGACATCCAACGAAGTCAGCTGATTGTTAGAGCATGTTAACTCTGACAATTTGCTGCAATTACTGACATCCAATGAGGTCAGCTGATTGTAATAGCACGACAAACTGGTAATATCCCCGTCGCAATAAATGCTGAGGGTTTCACCTGCGACTGTCAATTGATCATCGTTTTTATAGGGTACACGTCCTTCGCCCCAGTCAATAAATACATCAGAACTGGTGCCGACATATATGTCCATCGTGCTTCCCACAGGCAGAGCTGTGGTCATGGTGATCTGCGGCTCGCCAGAGTCATATGCTGCCGCTGCACCGATGTCCGCCACAGGCAGCATCAGCACAAGCATGTTTACCGCCAGCAGCACAGCTGTAATCCTTTTTGCGAATGTGCGCAGTTTGCTATCAGACTGCACATTCAGCAATTTCTGCATTATTCTGTTCATGATTATACCTCCGTAAAGTCTTGATAATATTATATAGAATAGCAAACGCTCAATCAACGATAATACTAAACAAGAAATCACGTCATTTTTCTATTCCCGGACAATATAAAGTAAGAAAGAATTCACTTTGCAGTCATTTGCTGCCGAAGACTGATCCCATATGAACACAATCCGAACCACCGGAATTTCTTCCGGCATCAGCGTGGGAATCGGCCT
Organism: Acutalibacteraceae bacterium; assembly: GCA_045604745.1. Classification (GTDB taxonomy): domain Bacteria; phylum Bacillota; class Clostridia; order Oscillospirales; family Acutalibacteraceae; genus SIG598. The sequence goes on from JAZUOR010000344.1 coordinate 2,035, forward strand.
TTCCGCCTGCACATAAAAATACCCTAACGCGCAATAAACACCGCATAACACTGCGGAAATATTGACATTTCTCTCCATAGATGCAATAATGATATATACTATATTATTGTTTAGTTTTTGTTTGACAGGGACCAGAACCTTCATTTATCCATGCGGCATAGTTAATGTAAACAATATTGCAATTTTCGAAACACAGTATCCTGCTTTTATGGTATGCAGTTTGTCTGCACATGACGCTTACGCTGAAAGGGTGTTTATTTTGAGGAAGAACAATTACTTCGGATATTTCGCCAGCCTATGCTCTCGCCTGGCAAAGAAGTCTGCGGCAATCACACTTGCGCTTCTGATAATAGTCAATATCATGACTATCATGCTGATCAGCAACGACATATTTGCCGCTAAAGCTGACGACGGATTGAGCGCCGATGAAATAATCAGTCAGATTTCGTCGTCGTACAAAACTGCTCTGGCTGCATCAGGAAGAAAGAATTTTAATGGCTATTGCGGCGATTTTGTCAATCGCCATCTGATTGTTCTCGGAATAAACAAAGAATATGTAGGAGGCAACGGCAACCAGCAGTATAACAACTACTGCAACAAAACAGAAACCTCCGGAGGTTATTTGATTGCCGCTTATCCTGACACGAATTACACCCTGAAAGAAGCGCTTTTGGCTATATCCGGCAACGGCACTAACAATGTTTATAACATACTGCTTGGCTTCCATAAAGGTTCTTCTTCAGATGACGGACAGGAATGCGGTCATACTCTGTTGATTCATGCAATAATTGACGGGAAGGTCTACTTTTCGGAAAGCTATAGCACAAGAATAAGCGGTACTTATTACAAGGAAGGCTCTCCTATAGTCATCACGATAGATCAATTCTGTAATTACTACAGAGAAAATGTAACCTCCAGCGGGATACATACTCAGGTCTTTGAAGGTGCCATACACTTCATGGACAAGAACAGCTACGCAAACATCGGCTCCGGCCTTTATATGTACATCAGGAGCGAAAAGAACGGCAACTATATCGGTGCGATCGACGGCAGCTCCACGCAGAACGTGGTCAGCATCCCGACCTACTCCGATGAGTCGGATTACCTCTGGTATCTCACCCGCCAGAGCAACGGCCGATATGTAATCCATCATGTTGCCACCGGAAAGGTGCTTGATGTGTGCGGAGCAGAGACCGCAAACCAGACGAACGTCTATCTTTGGGATTACCGGCCAAACAATCCCGCCCAGGAATGGCTGCTTTCGGAACAGGAGGACGGTTATGTTCTTGTTTCGGCGCTTAATTCCACTGTGGTGCTGGATGCTGCAGGCTACGCTGTCTCCGACGGCTACAACGTTCAGATCTGGAGCAGACACAGCGAAGACAAATACAAAAACCAGCGCTTTACCTTTGAGCTTGCCCGTCCTGAAGGCACTCCTCCCCCCTCCGTTCCCCTCGGCGGGGAATGCTACGGAGTCATTCTCAATACCGAACAATGGAAGCCCATTGAAAACCGAAACGGGAATGTCGTTTTCTCCGACACAGAAAAAGGACGTTCCAGTCAGCTCTGGTACTTTGATCGTCAGGATGACGGCTCATACGTAATCTATTCCACCCTTGACGGAAAGGCTCTGACCGCAGACACCTCGGACAGGAACGGCGCAAACGTTTACGTAGACACTTTTTCAAACAGCTCCAACCAGAAATGGCAGGTCACCAAAAATGATAACGGCTACACCATTTCTCCGCTCAGCTCCGAGCGTCTGCTTGACATCGCAGGCGGCAGCACTGCCGACGGAACCAATATCCAGCTGTACGACAAAAACGGACACTGGGCTCAGACATGGTCGGTCTACAACAACAAGGAAATCTATCTTGCCGCGCCGACGCTCAGCGTCAAGGCCGGTAATTCTGCAAAACAAACCCAATTATCGTGGAAGAATGTATACGGCAGAACCGGCAACAACCTGTATATCTACAAGGGCAGTATTGATGACGGTGAGCTTGTCTACAGTCAGGAAAACATCACCGGAGACGGTTACTCGATCCAGCTTGCTCCCGGTTATTACGAAGCATACGTCGAATCGTATCACTTCTTTGACCGCAAGCCCAGCGACACTGTGTGCTTCACGGTAATCAATGACAACGCTCCGGCAAAAACCACGGTGCATGACGGTCACGTGTATTCCGCGATAGAGTACCGCACCTCATGGAACAACACTCTGGACAACTGCACCGTCATGGGCAGCTATCCGGCAAGCATAACCTCAGCGCAGGAACAGCAGATCGTGGCAAGCCTGCTTCAGGGCATGACCGACTCCTACTACTGGATCGGTCTGAACGATGAGGCAGCGGAAGGCGAATACAAATGGATCACCGGAGAGGATTATTCCTACAACAACTGGGGAAGCGCCCAGCCCGATAATTTCGGCGCCGGGGAACACTATGCCGCCATGGATATCTCCGGCAACTGGAACGATCTGCCCGACGATAACAATCATATCGCCGGATGTATCATGGAGACCGACGTTTCCGGATTCTCTCCCATACGCTCCGAAATTATCGGAGGCAGTTTCTATCAGGTATTCAACGAATCAGTTCCCTGGTGTGTCGCTGATGCCTACGCAAGATATCTCGGCGGTCACCTTGTCACTCTGAATTCCGCAGAGGAAAACACCGCTGTAAGCTATCTGCTCGACTCCCACGGCTCCGAGGAAGAGGAGCTGTGGTACTGGACCGCAGGCAGCGACATTGGCCGCGACACCTTTGACTATACCTGGACCAACGGAGAGGAAATGGACTACGACAACTGGGCCGCTCCTCAGCCGGACAATTTCAACGATTTTGAAAACTACCTCGCTCTCAACAGCGACGGGGCATGGTGCGACTTCCACCTTTACGGCTGCATGATGTCCGGCAACGGCTTTGTGGTCGAATACCCGCTTGAGGAGGTGCCCGAAGTCACCGACAAACCGCGCATGCAATTCATCTGTGTCTATTACGCCGACGAAGATAAGTATTCAATCACTGCCTGCATTTCCGGCCCGGAAACAATCACTGTTGACGGCGGCTCCTGGTTCTACAGAGCAGATCCGGAGCTTGTCGAGGACGAGCTGATAGACAGAGATATGCTTGGCGGCGCAAGACTTACATTTGATTACACTTTCAGCGGATACAGAGGATTCGATTGGGTTTTCGAACCGCCTGTCACGCTCTCCTCCACACCCGTTGATGTTTTCACAGTTGAATTCAAGGTCAAGGACGGTGTAGACCCTGAGCAGCTCAGATACGCTGTGAGGATGTGCGATGACTACGAGGCCCTTGAAGAGTTCGACAAGCACACGGTCGGCGGTGCAGGACTCACCTCCCCTGACAATCAGCCCTATACCGTTTATTCCGATACCCTTGAAACGCTCTCTCTGTTCCGCATGTCGGATGAGTATCTGATTTCTGTCACAAACGGTACCTCTAAGGTCAACGGTCAGCCGGGCACTGTTGCCAAGGCAGGCGATACGGTGACCGTCACCGCAAATGCTCCGAACGGCTATGAGTTCAAAAAGTGGGAGATCATTTCCGGACTCTCTTCGCTTGAGTCCGATACCTCCGCATCTGTCACCTTTACCATGCCTGACCACAATGTGTCACTCAAGGCAGTTCTTGAGCCAACCACGCCCGACACCACCGTCTATGCCGTCTCAGTGGCTGACGGCAGGGCAACTGTCGGCGGACAGACTGTGACCACCGCTAAGGCAGGAGACACGGTAACAGTCACAGCGGATGTCCCTGCCGACGGCAGCCGGTTCAAGGAATGGCAGATCATATCAGGCTCTCCCTCTCTGGCTTCTGTCTCTTCCTCCCCCACCACCTTTACCATGCCTGCCGGCGATGTGTCGCTCAAGGCGGTATATGAACCTGTAACTGCCGCCGCATACAACATCACCGTCACCGACGGCACCGCGAAGATAGGCGATCAGACAGTCACCTCCGCAAAGGCCGGAGACTCGGTAACCATCACAGCCAATACCCCTGACGGCTACAGGTTCAAGGAATGGCAGATCGTATCCGGCTCTCCCTCTCTGGCCTCCACCGCTGCATCACCCATCACCTTTATCATGCCAGCTTCTGATGTGTCGCTCAAGGCGGTGTTTGAACCGGTCTCTGCTCCCGCCTACACCATCACCGTTACCGAAGGCAAAGCGTCTGTTGGCGGACAAACGGTCACCTCCGCAAAGGCCGGAGACACCGTGACCATCACTGCCAACGCTCCCGGAACCGGCAACAAGTTCAAGGAGTGGCAGATTGTGTCCGGCTCTCCCTCACTGGCTTCGGCAGCATCCGCAACAACAACTTTCACCATGCCTGCTGCCAACGTTTCGCTCAAGGCGGTTTACGAGCCGGG
>JAZUOR010000345.1:0-2501 GCA_045604745.1 Acutalibacteraceae bacterium
GAACGACATGCCTACGATCCGACTTCCCTTCGCTGGAAAGGGGCGGCGTGACAGCCAACCGCGCCCACGCCACATCGGTGGCGGTCATGCTGCCTCTGTCGGCGGTAAGCGCAATTTTTTATCTGTGGGGCGGCAATGTTGCGCCTGGTGACGCTCTGCCATACATTCCCGGAGGCATCGCAGGTGCTTTGCTGGGCGTTATGCTGCTGAAAAGGGTGAAACCGGCTCTCCTGCGGCGGATATTCGGCGGCGTGGCGATATATTCCGGCGTGAGGCTGCTGCTGAAATGAGCGGATGGGCAGCTGCGTCCATCGCAGGTTTCCTTGCCGGTGCGGCGGGAGCCATGGGACTGGGCGGCGGCAGCGTGCTGCTGCTTTATCTGACTCTCATCGCCGGAGTCGGTCAGGCCACCGCTCAGGGCATCAATCTCATCTTCTTTCTTCCCTGCGCCCTTGCGTCGGTGATTTTTTCTTCCCGTTCGGGGCTGATTGAGAAAAAGCAGGCGCTGACCGGCATCCTTACCGGACTGCCCGGTGCGGTGACCGGCTGTTTGCTGGCAGGCTGGCTGGGCGGCGACTGGCTGCGAAAGCTCTTCGGCGTGTATATGCTGGTGCTGGGAGCAAGAGAGCTGCTGAGAAAAAACAGAGCCGGCAGTCAGTAATATCCCGCCCCTCACCCGAATAGAAATGTCATAGGACAAAATTCGAGGAGGAACGCATATGAACTGCCGCATTGCCGACCTGCGCAACAAGGACGTTATCTGCATCGGTGACGGGAGCTGTCTGGGCTACGTGGGCGATGTGGAGGTGGACACCTGCACCGCCCGCATGGTGGCCATCATCATCTACGGACGCCCGAAATGCTTCGGGCTCATGGGGTACGAAGACGACTGCGTCATCTGCTGGGAGGACATCAAGCTCATCGGCGAGGACACCATTCTGGTGGACTGCTGCCGCCGCAGGCCGTCAAGGGCGCGATGCAGCTTTGTTGATTCCCTTCTGGGACGCTGCCCGGACTGACCGATACGCAAGCAGCCGCACCGGCACAGGCTTTTCCTGCGTCGGTGCGGCTGTGATTATTATATAAAGAAGTGTCGGTTATTCCTCGTCGGCTTCCTCCTCTTCAAGCTGCGCTCTTTTTTTCTTGTAGGCAGCTGCGAACATGCTAAGCGCAATGAGGCACATTGCTGCGGTCAACACAAATCCGACGCCGGCTGCTATCAGAATGGCCGGCACATCGAACACCCGGTTGATAAGGAATATGCAGGCACTCAGGATGCCCACGACCACACCGGCACCAAGGCTGAGGAGCAGATTGGTTTTGAAGTCGGGCTTGAGCCGGCGATCCCACACGTTGTCTTTCATGCACCGTCTGACAGCATAAATGCACATAACCATGAATACGATCCACTCGCCGGCCATGGGAGGGATATCGGAGAATCGCTCGGTGGTGTAGAGCACTGTCTGGATAAGTATTGCCGCCAGCAGCAGCCAGTAGACCAGCCAGAAGCCCTTGCTTTCGGTTTTGAGCAGCGCCGCTTCCTGACGCTCGTCCAGATTGTTCTTCACTTTCTTAGTTGTTTTCTTCATCTTCGTCTTCCTCCCAGAATAAATCATCCAATTTCTTATCGAGCGCCCGGCATATCGCCCGGCACAGCCTGATGGAGGGGTTGTACTCCCCTTTTTCGATAGCGTTTATGGTCTGGCGGGAAACGCCCACCATATCCGCCAGCGCCTTCTGCGTCAGATCTTTTTCCGCTCTGGCGACTTTGATGGATAGGTTTTTTGCCATATGATCACCTCGCGAGTGTATGGTAACATACTCTTGATTATATGTGAAGTCTATTTGACAAAAATTATTATAAAAATTACTCCGAGTCATAAAAACACGACCTCACAGCAAGCCAGTCAAACACCCGTATTCCGCATGCACACGCCTTTTTTTGCCCAATCCTCCCACCGGAATAATATAATGAATGGTCGTCCGCAGGACGGTTAACCGCAATTATTCATTCTTCATTATTCACTATTCATTAAATTCATTGACAACACAAAAAGGCCGCCGCAGATGCATCATCCGCAGCGGCCTTTGCAGTTAAAGTAATCCCACCCAGCCGTATCGAGCTTAAAATAACCTGCTACCGAATAGCAGGTGGGTGTCAACCCAACGGTTTCACGCTCCCTTCGTCCAACACAGCTCAAGACTGTGCCGGGAGGTCTGCAATCCGTCGTCGGAGTCCGACTCCCTTTAATAAAATTGTAGGGTTATATAAGCGCAGTCCACGCACTGGGCAGGGTTAAGGCTTGATTGCTCTCTTTTGTCCGTCTGTGATTATTATATCACACCGGCAGAAGAATATTACTGGAAAATTCAGTAAATCAGTCCTCTTCGCCGTAGAGCTCGGAGAAGCGGCTCTCAAAGATCTCAGCCAGAGTGTCCAGCATCTCTTCGTCCTCGATCTCGGTCAGCTCTTCCTCGCCGCCCTCGACCTCAACGACCTG
>JAZUOR010000346.1:0-6326 GCA_045604745.1 Acutalibacteraceae bacterium
TGCAGAAGCTGATAGCCGAAGGGTTGGTGGAGCACAACGGAAAGCCGGCAAAGAAAAGCACGGTGGTCTGCGAAGGCGACCGGCTGACTGTTCACATGCCCGAACCGGTGGCGCTTGCCGCCGAGGCCGAGCACATCCCTCTTGACATCGCCTATGAAGACGAACATCTTCTGGTGGTCGATAAACCCAAGGATATGGTTGTTCACCCGGCAGCCGGAAATTATTCCGGCACGCTGGTCAACGCCCTGCTGGGCTACTGCGGAGATACCCTTTCGGGCATCAACGGAGTGCCCAGGCCGGGCATCGTCCACCGCATTGACAAGGACACCAGCGGTCTGCTCATTGTGGCAAAGACCGATGCTGCCCATCAGGGACTGGCTGCGCAGATACAGGCGCACAGCTTTACCCGACAGTATGAAGCGGTGGTGGTGGGGCATATCCCCACTGACCTGCACACCGTGAATGCGCCTATAGCCCGCAGCCAGGCAGACCGCAAGAAAATGGCGGTGGTCAGCGGCGGACGGCAGGCCATTACCCACGTGGAAACCATAGCCGAATACACCGGATATTCCCATATCCGGTTAACCCTTGAAACCGGACGAACCCATCAGATAAGGGTACATATGGCGCACATCGGCCATCCGGTGGTGTGCGACGAGGTATACGGAGCAAAAAAGCCGCAGTTCGCCTGCTGCAAGGGGCAGTGTCTCCACGCGCGGCGAATAGCCTTTGAGCATCCTATAACCGGCAGACACATAGACCTTGAGTCGCAGCTGCCGGAGTACTTCCGTGCCGTACTTGATCAGATCGCCCGGATTTGACGCTCCCAACACCACACCACAAGATTGCGAGGAAATAACGATGCAACATAAAGAACTGCTGGAACTTAAGATCAACGCCTGCAAAGTCAGACGTTCCATCCTCACCGGCACCTTCAGCGCCAAGTGCGGTCATCCGGGCGGCTCTCTGTCCTGTGCCGATGCACTTACCTATCTTTATTTCAAGGAAATGAATATCAATCCCTCCGAGCCGGAGATGGAGGACCGTGATCGCTTTGTGCTGTCCAAGGGCCACTGTGCTCCTGCTCTGTACGGCGTTCTGGCTCGCCGCGGCTACTTCCCTGAGGAAGAAATCACCACTCTGCGCAAGGTCGGCAGCCGTCTGCAGGGTCATCCCTGCCGCAATGTTGCCCCCGGCGTAGACATGAGCACCGGTTCTCTGGGTCAGGGCGTTTCGGTCGCCACCGGCATGGCTCTGGGCGCAAAGCTGCAGGGCAAGAGCTGGAAGACCTATTCCATTCTGGGCGACGGCGAGATCAGTGAAGGTCAGGTATGGGAGGCTGCCATGTTTGCCTCTGCAAAGGGTCTGACCAACATGACCATCATTGTGGACAACAACAACCTCCAGATCGACGGCACTGTCGAGGAGGTCAACTCTCCTTACCCCATCGACGAGAAGTTTGCCGCTTTCGGCTGGAACGTAATCAACGTCGCCGACGGCAACGACATGGCGCAGCTGGACGAGGCCTTCCAGAAGGCTCACGCCTGCACCGACAAGCCCAACGCCATCATCATGAAGACCCTCAAGGGTAAAGGCGTTTCCTACATGGAGGACAAAGCAGCATGGCACGGCAAGGCTCCCAATCAGGAAGAGTACGACCAGGGCATGAGCGAGCTCGATGCCGAGCTGGCACGTCTGGAAGCCGAATACGCTGCGCTGTAATCAGAGGAGGGAAAATATAATGGCTGATATAATCAAGCAAGCTACCAGAGATTCTTACGGTATTGCTCTGTGCGAGCTGGGTGCCGAGATCGAAAACATGTATGTTCTCGACGCTGACCTGGCAGGCGCAACAAAAACCGGTACATTCAAAAAGCAGTTCCCCGATCGCCACATCAACTGCGGCATTGCCGAGCAGAACATGATGGGCATTGCAGCCGGTCTTGCAACCACCGGCAGTCTGGTTTTCGCCAGCTCCTTTGCCGTGTTTGCTGCCGGCCGCGTATATGAGCAGATCAGAAACTCCATCTGCTATCCTAATCTTAACGTCAAGATCGGTGCTACCCACGGCGGTATCTCTGTGGGTGAGGACGGCGCCAGCCACCAGATGAACGAGGATTTCGCTCTGATGCGCGCCCTGCCCAACATGACTGTTATCTGCCCCGCTGACGGCGCAGAGGCCATCAAGGCCACCAAGGCTGCCGCAAAGATGTACGGCCCCTGTTATCTGCGCTACGGTCGCCTGGCTATTCCCGTAATGTTTGACGACTGCGAGTTCGAAATCGGCAAGGGCAATGTCCTGCGCGACGGCAAGGACGTTACCATTATCGCCTGCGGTCTTATGGTAGAGCGTGCTCTGGCTGCCGCTGAGCTGCTGGCTGCCGAGGGAATCAATGCCCGTGTGATCAATATGGCCACCATCAAGCCCATCGACCGTGAGCTGGTCATTGAGTCTGCCAAGGCTACAGGTGCCATCGTCACTGCCGAAGAGCACAGCGTCATCGGAGGTCTGGGCGGTGCTGTGGCCGAGGTCGTCACCGAAACTGTTCCCGTACCCGTTCTGCGCGTTGGCGTTGAGGATAAGTTCGGAAAGAGCGGCCCTGCCAACGAGCTGCTGGATATGTTCGGCCTTAATGCTGAAAATATCGTTGCCAAGGCAAAGGCAGCCATTGCTCTCAAGAAATAATCAATTTGCAAATAAACCTGTATCAGTGCCGTGTGAACCGGTCAGCGGCGTTTTGCGGCAATATCTGCGGCAAAACCCGCTGAAAAACCGACTGCAGCCATACGGAAAACAGAATGGAACAGTCCGTCTGCAAGCTGCAGGGCGGATATGCTGTTGCTGAAAAGTGACGCTGTTGCCAGCAATACGAGGCTGAGCAGCAAGGCAAGGCTGACTGCGATCACGGTCAGACGGAATATTGCGGCTGCGCCGCTGTCGAGATTTGATGCGTGTTCTGCGAGAAATCGTGATGCTTTTTTCATTATCGTATTCTCCCGGTTTATATGTTGTGTTTACATAATAGCACACGCGGCGGCACGGGTATACAGGTAAATTATGCTGGCATTGTCCCGGAACAAGCTAATTATATGCAGCGGGACTGCGCTTTTGCAGATCCGGAAGTTTATGGAAAGGTTGATTGATCTATGATTATCGGCGCTTCAACAGCTTGCCTGTACCCGATGATAACCGAAAGAGCCCTTGCCACGCTGGTGGAACAGGGCATAAAGGATTTTGAAATCTTCTTCAACACGCCCTGTGAGCTGGAAAAGGGATTTGTACGCAACCTCAAGCGCACGCTCCGCAGCGGCGGCTGCAAGGTGCATTCCGTGCATCCCTACTCCTCCATGATGGAGCCGTTCATGTTCTTCTCAAACTACGAACGGCGCTTCACCGACATGATCGACGACTATCAGCGCTATTTCCATGCCTGCCGCACTCTGGGAGCAAGTATTGTGGTCATTCACGGCGATAAGCTGCCCGGCGAAAAGGCAGAAGAGAAATACTTTGAACGCTTCAACATGATCATGGACTGCGGAAAGAAGTTCGGCGTAACAGTGGCTCAGGAAAATGTTAATCTGCATCGCAGTCAGAGCCCGGACTTCCTTCAGCGCATGAAGGAGTGGATTGGCCCGGATCTCAAGTTTGTCTTTGACATCAAACAGGCAGTTCGTGCAAATTACGACCCCTACTACTTTGCCGAACGTCTGGGCGACGCCATCATCCACGTTCATGTCAGCGACAATAACCCTTCAAACACCTGCCTGCTTCCCGGAAAGGGAGTTATGGATTATGCAAGACTCAAATCCATTCTCACCGAAAACGGCTGCGATCCTTCGTGGGTGCTTGAGGTCTACCGAAAGAATTTTGAAGAACCTTCGGAGCTTACCTCTGCTGTCAAAATGCTCAAGCAGGTCACGAGGACAAAATAACAAAGCAAAAGCGGCATCATTACCGGTGCCGCTTTTTTCTTCAGAGGAGGTATAATTATGATAAAGCCCAAGCGGCTCAGAGCCGGAGACAGAATTGCTGTGGTCAGTCTCTCCTGGGGTGGAATGGGAGATGAAGGCCTCGTTCACAAGTACCATATTGCAAAGGATCGGTTGGAAAAGGACTTTGGCCTTGAGGTAGTCGCCATGCCCCATGCTCTCAGGGGGAGCGCTTTTGTGGCCGAACACCCGGAGCTGCGTGCCAAGGATCTGATGGATGCCTTTGCAGACCGGTCGATATCCGCGGTGTTCTGCGCCATCGGCGGTGACGACACCATCCGGCTGCTGCCTTACATCAACTACGACATCATCCGGAACAACCCCAAGATATTCATGGGCTACTCGGACAGCACCGTCAATCATTTTATGATGTACAAGGCGGGACTCGGTTCCTTCTACGGTCCCTCGGTCATGTGCGAGTTCGGAGAGTATGTGAGCATGTTCGACTACACCGCTCAGGCGGTAAGGAATATATTGTTTGGCGACACCAAAGGCTATGAGATCAAGTCCAGCCCCGTCTGGTCGTCGGATTTCGTGCCGTGGAGCGAGGAGAATATAAACGTCGGCAAGACGCTGCTGCCCGAGACTCACGGCTATGAGCTGCTGCAAGGTTCGGGCAAGGCGCGCGGGCATCTGCTGGGCGGCTGTATAGATGTTTTTATGATGGTGACAGGCACGGAGCTTTTCCCGACCCTTGAACAGTGGAAGAATGCTATAATGTTCATCGAGACCAGCGAGGAAAAGCCCGCACCGGAATTTGTGCGCTGGGCGCTGCGCAACCTTGCTGCTCAGGGCATACTCAGAGTGCTCAGCGGCATCATCGTGGGTAAGCCTCAGGGCGAGCAGTATTACGAGGAATACAAGCAGACCATACTGCAGGTGGTGGCTGAGGAGGAAAAGCTGACCAATCTGCCCATCATATACAACGTCAACTTCGGCCACGCTTTCCCCATCGGAATCATTCCCTACGGTGTCATGACCGAGCTGGACTGCGAAAGAAAGAGCATCACCCTGCTGGAGAGCGCCACGACCGGCTGATTGGTATACCTGCTGCTCTTTCGGGCACACTAATAGCGGGTGATGCGAATGTATGCCGTGCTGATACGCACGATAATTCTCTTTGCTGCAATAGCTGCGGCGGTGCGTCTCATGGGACGCAGAACGGTAGGCGAGCTTCAGACCTCGGAGCTGGTCACTACGCTGCTGCTGTCCGATCTGGCGGCGGTACCCATGCAGGAGATCGGTGTGCCGCTGCTGAGCGGACTTATACCCATAGCTGTTCTGGTTGTGATCGAAATAACAGTATCCTGCCTGAGCGTGCGCTACGGGAGATTCAATCGAATGCTCAACGGGCGGCCTATGGTCGTGGTCAGTGACGGTGTGCCGGACAGACAAGTGCTGCGCAGGCTGCGGATGACCAATGAGGATCTGTTTGAATCCCTGCGCAAAAAGGATGTTTTTGACATAGAGGACGTTCGTTATGCCATCATCGAGACCGACGGGCAGATGAGCGTGCTGCTGCGTTCGCAGGCCCAGCCGCCGGCGGCAAGAGATACCGGCGCTTCCGTGCCTCCGGAATCGGTACGGGTGATGATAGTCAGTGACGGCGAGATATGCCCTGATTCACTGCGCCTGATCGGATGGAACGAGAAAAAACTTAATAATGAATTGACCAGCCGGGGACTCACGGTCAGCGACGTGTTTATCATGACTGCGCGGCAGGACGGAAAAGCGGCAGTTATTCTCAGGGAGGATACAATATGAAGCGAATCTGGCTTGCATTGGGAATGACCGCAGTCATGCTTGTGCTGTGCGGCGTGCTGATGAATTCGGCTCATGCCGCGACCGGAGAAATGGCGGCAAAGCTGGAGGAACTGCGCGCAGTTCGAGAGGATGATATGCGAGCAGAGCGGATGATAGATGATCTGTGCAGCAGCTGGGAAAAGCACGAAAACTCCCTTGCGCTTCACATACGGCACAGCGACATCGAGGAAATAACCGGGGCGCTGGCACAGATAAAGAGCTGTTGGCAGCTGGGAGAATATGAGCTTTTTGTAATGGCATGCGATGAGGCACGGGTGGCGGTGGATCACCTGTGGGAGGAAGCCAGATTGTCTGTAAAAAACGTAATATAAAAGCAGCAAGCCTGCCGCGGAATTCCGCGGCAGGCTTGCTGTTTTAAGTATGATTTATACCCGTCTGACCATGGTAAATGGTCGCGCAGCCTCTGCGCTGCGCATGTGAACACTGAGCACCAGACCAAAACCGAAGTAAAGACACATACTGGACGAACCACCCGCGCTGAAGAACGGCAGGGTGATACCGATAACGGGCAG
>JAZUOR010000347.1:0-7611 GCA_045604745.1 Acutalibacteraceae bacterium
AGGTGTCCTTCAGGATGACAATGCCGCGGTCGGTGATCTTGTCGATATCGGTTCCGTTGAACACTGCATAGTATCTCAGACCCCACGGCTCGTACAGCTTGGAGGCACCGGCTACGATGTTGGGAGTGACATCGTAGTCTGGTTCACCGTCCGTAACGATTACGGTGCATGAATCAGATATGCTGCCTGCGGTGACCGTGATAGTTCCGGTTCCGCAGCTGACTGCGGTGACTTTTCCGTCCTGATCGACCTTTACAGCGTCGCCTGATGCGGTCCAGATCAGCACATCGTCAGCGTCGGCAGGAGTGACAGTATAGGAGAGCTTTGCAGCCTCGCCCGGAGTCATGGTCACTTTGTCAGAAGAAAAGGCTATGGACTGCACGGGTCTGGACGGAGCGCTTGTGGTTGTAGTAGTTGTAGTAGTTGTAGTTGTAGTAGTTGTGGTTGTTGCCGATGGCACAGTAGACAGATAATCATACATGTAGTCGCTTATTACGGAGCAGATGTTGTAGATGCCGTTGGAGTCTCTGCCGCAGGCAGGAGTGGTGTTGGTATCGGTCATGCCGGTGGATACGACTACCACGCCGTTTCTGGTAGTTGGATTGTAAGAGGCCATGGAAAGCACGCCATAGGCGTTTCCGGTGTGGTAGTAAATACCGTCCTGTCCGAACAGACCGGCCATATAGCGCAGAGGCATGCCCTGTTTGAAAGTACCGCCGGACATTGTGACAGAAAAGAGCTTTGCTTCAATGGCGGCAACAGAATCGGCGGAAAGGATGCGTACACCGTTGTATACACCGTCATTTGCCAGCATGGCCATCATTTTGGCGACATCCTGTGCCGAGCAGGTGAGCCCACCGGCAAAGGTGTTGGTCTTTGAACCGATGGCGGTATTGGCGATATTGCCCTTCTGATAGGATACAGTGCGGGCAACGTCGCCGTTTGGATAATAGAGTGTGGCGATGCTGTCAGTGTCCTTTACCGAGCCTGCAAAGAAGGATGCGTCCATTCCAAGCGGTTCAAAAACATTGGCTTTGGCATATTTATCAAGCACCTGATTGCTTGCCATCTCAAGAGTGGTTCCCGCCACGCCAACGGCATAGTTGTTGTATGCAAACGAGGATGATGCTCCGACCGTACCGCTGGTGTAGCTGCCTGAGCTGGTCAGCTGGGAACCTGTTCCGGTGGCGGTGCTGCTGTAACCGAGGTCTGTGCGAAGGGTGGAGGTGTGAGTGAGCAAGGACTTGAGCGTGATTGCCTTGTAAGGGGTTGAGCCCCAGTAGCTGCCGATGTTTGCGTTGATATCTACAATGCCCTGTTCCTGCATTTTCATGGCATTGATGGCAACGGCGACTTTGGAAATGGAAGCGACGCGGATTTTGCTGTCTGCATCCATGGCGTCACTGCCTTTGGTCGCCCATCCGGTGCTGTACGTATCGGTGACCACACCGTTGTTTATTAATGCGACCTGCAGACCTGCGGCACTGTAGGCGTTGGCGATGCTTTCAACGTAAGACTGAGGATTGTCGGTTGAGACGGAAATCTTTTTGCTGTATTGGCTGGTTACCCATCCGGTGGTGGCAGAGGTCAGCTGAATCTTGTACCATGCGCGCCCGCTGCTGTCATTTGCCTGAGATATGTAGTCAAACATACATCCGTTGGTGACAGAATCTATCTTGGTGTTGCCGGTTCCTGCACCGCTGCGTACATTGACTGTGCTGCCGGTTATAAGCACCATGTGCTCTGAAGCTGCCAGTGAGCTGGAAGCGCAGAGTATCAGCAGCTGAAATATCAGAAGCAATGCAATACCTGCGGCAGCGTATTTTTTGATCTGATGTTGCGTTCTTTGACTTATCATTGTGATCCCCTTCTTATGACTGTTATGTTGCCCTGCGGATACCTGAAGAGCGTGATGCGCATATGTCCTTTGGAGATTTACTGAAGAGCCGGATAAATCATCAGAATACACCCTGATGATAACGGAGAATATATTCGCCTATCCAGCTGCAAATGTCGTATATGCCCTGCCGGTCACGTCCGCAGGCAGGTGTTGTCTGAAAATCTGACATGCCGGTTGTAAGTACAACAACGCCGTCTCCGGTGTCAGGATCGTAGGCGGCAAGCGCCAGAACTCCATAGGCGTTTCCGGTGTGATAATACAGACGTTTGTGTCCGTAGAGATCTTCCTTCAGACGCATGGGAAGACACTGTCCGAATAGCGAGTAATCATCGTCTGCAGAGAGTATGACAGTTTCCATCTCTTCAACAGACTGCGGGCTGAGAATCTGTGTGCCGCAGTACGAACCGTCGCTGGCAAGCATGGCAATCAGCTTTGCGTAGTCCTTTGCCGAACAGGTAAGTCCGCCGGCAAAGCTGGCGGCGTTCTCGCCGGGAATGTCCGAACCGGTAAAGCTGCTGAGCTTACTGCTGGTCAGAGCTGTGTTGCCGTCAGAATGATAAAGCTCAGCCAGCAGTGAGGTGTCGTTAATCAAACCGGAGGAAAAAGCCGCGTCCATGCCGAGAGGATGGAACACGTTGTCGGCAGCGTAACTGTCAAGCGTCTGTGCTGCTGCGAGTTCCAGTGTGGCTCCTGCAAGGCCGATGCCGTAGTTGCTGTACTGCCAGATATCATCGGAAATACTCTTGGCGCTGCGGTAGCTTCGCTTATCGGTGAGCTGCGCGGATATATCCTCCTTTTTTCCGTATGTCAGTGTGTCGAGCGGAGATGTGTGTGAAAGGAGTGATTTCAGCGTTATGTGCCTGTAAGGCTTGCAGTTCCAGTATGTTCCGATGTTTTCGTCAAGACTGACAATGCCCTGTTCGTGCATTTTCATTGCATTGACGGCCACTGCGGTCTTTGAAAGTGAAGCGGTGCGTATTTTGGTGTCTGAAGTTATTTTGACGCGGTTTTCAATTGCCCAGCCATAGCTGTAAGTACCGGTGACCATGCCCTTTTCAATGACAGCGGCCTGAATCCCGACCGCACCGAAGCTTTCTCCGATCCGGTCGATCACGGCCTGAGTATAGTCGGATTTTCGCTCGGCTTTCACACTGTATTTGCCGGAGATCCACCCGGCTTCTTCCGGAGAGTATTGTATCCTGTACCATACCCGGCCGCTGTCATCGGTCAATTCTTCGATATAATCGTACACGGTGCCCAGTCGGGTCGTGCCCAGCAGAGCCTCTGAGCTGTCGGCTCCGCAGCGTACGTTGACTGTGCTGCCGGTTACAATGACAACTTCCTCGTCCGGAGGTTTCGGCACTTCCTCAGGTGTCACGCAACCGGTCAGTATCTGAATAAGGATCGTCATTGCCGCGGTCAGTGCAAGCAGGCTTTTCAGCCGCCCAGCGACAATTCCGTCTGCCGGCATGTCGTTACCCTCTTTCGTGTGTTGTTTGTTAATTATCTGCAGTTCCGAAGTCTGCGAAGAAAATCACGGAGACGAAACGGTGCTGTCGGCAGTAGTGACTGATGCGGCAGTGGTCGGCTCGGCAGCAGGAGCACTTGTTGACGGCTGCGTGGGTTCGGTTGTAGCTGCAGTAACATCAGGAATGGACGAAGTGGTCTGTACGGTTGTAACTGCTGATGTTGTTTCGCTGGTTGTTGCAGATGATTCGGTTGAGGTTGTGGTCGTAGTTGAAGTTGTGGGAGTGGTAAGATAGGGGTTTGACGGGTTGGGGTCAGAGGGATCCCATCCGCTGTATATGCTGTCGGGATTCCGGGCGGGATATCCGTGTCCGTACGGTCCGGAAGCATTTACGATGTTGACCTGTGTTCCTATGGGGCAGTTGTCGTAGATCCACTTGGCGTCCCGCACGCACAGACGAATGCAGCCGTGGGAAGCTCCGGAACCCAGTTTGTCGTATTCATTCATATCCAGTGTGGATGGATCCTGTCTGAGATAAGGGACAGAATGGAAAAGGTAAGAACTGGAGATGGAGCTGGAGTACTGCCCGTAAACGTTGCCTACCAGCCAGCGCCAGCGGTACTTTGCGCGGATCTTGTACTGCCCGGTGCGGGTAGGAGAGGAACTGGCTCCGGTGGAGCAGGTGAAGCAGGCTGAGATTCTGTTATATGCACCGGCATCGTCCTTGCTGTAGACCACAACAGACTGGCTGCCGGTGTAGACCACGATATAGTACCGGGATTCATAGTTGGGATTGACCACATAGTCCGCGTTGTTTGCTTCGTCGGGGCTTTTTGTGGTGGTCGTGGTCTGTGTGGTGCTGGTGGAGGAAGTGGTGGAGCCGGAGGTGGACGACGTTGAGGTTGACGTGGCAGTGGTGGTCGGTACGTCAGTCAGGTCGGTAGGCGAAACATCTCCGGAGGATACATCAGTGCCTCCCGGAATATCTGCATCTGATATGATTATCCGGTCGTAGAGCCCACTGCCTGATACCACGTCTTCAGTGGACGGTTCAGAGCATGAACATCCGGAGCAGGCGCCGAACATTGCTGATGTGAGCAGGAGCAGAATCAGCAGCGAAATAAGCTTTCGTGCGGGTATTGCATTCATTTGTTATCCTCCTTAACTGAAGATGTCGGGACTTGTTAAAATACCGCAGTTATTTTCCGTAGTGATTGTTGAGGATTTCCATTATTTCCTCCGCTTCCTCTCTGGTCATGCCCTTGCCGTTAACAAATGTGGCAATGAAGCGAGGGAGCGAACCGTTGAAGCGGCTTCTTGCCTGTTCGGCGATGCGTCCGCTGTCGTATTTCTCGATTTCCTCGGCGGTGACAAGGGAACGTACTATTGTATTGTCATTTTCGCACACGCCCTGGTTGATAAGCGTTTTGAGTACCGAGTAGGTTGTGGTGCGTTTCCAGCCCAGCTCGGACTGTGCCAGCCGTGCCAGCTCCATTGAGGTGAGCGGCTCATTGCTCCAGATTATCTTCATCAGCCTGTAGGGTGATTCCGCAAGCTTGAAATCCATGTGTGTTCTCCTTTTGGGAAAGTGTTCGGGTGTCAGTCGCAGCAGTTGGACTGCAATATCAGTCTGACTGTTGCGACTGGATTTGTCAATACAAAAATTGTAAACTGAAATAATAAATTCTGCTCCGGTGTCTGTCAGATGTTGTCGCAGAAAACCTCGCATTGGGGCAGCTGTTCCTTGAGAGCCCGCACTCTTTCGGCATATTTGTCCATCAGGGAGCTGTCCACATGCATTTTCAGATATTCCAGTGCACTGCAGCTGTACAGTGGGGTCAGGTCGGCGTCATATAGGTTCAGGGTCAGCCGTTTCAGGTTTTCCTTGCCTGCAAGCGGCGAAAGATCCAGCTTTGTGCGGCAGTCAGGAAAAAAGTTGCCGGAGATACCGAGCGTTTCAAGTCCGTCAAGGGATGAGAGGGGAGATATATCTGATATATGTCCGTCCAGACGGAGCGTTTTCAAACCGGTCAGCGAGGACAATGGGGAAAAATCCGTTATTGTGCTGTCGGTCAGACAAAGCTCCAGCTCTTCCAGCTTTGAAAGACCAGCAAGAAACGAAAGGTTATCAGGGGATCCAAGCAAATAGAAAGTCCGCAGTTCGCCCATGGACGCTATAGCCTCTGTGCCGGTCAGTTTTCCGGCGGAGATGTAAAGCTCTTTCAGCGCAGAAAGCGTGTGCAGGCCACTCACATCCACCAGCTCTGTCTCTTCGTAATCGCCGAGATAAAGGATTTCCAGAGAGGTAAGCGCGGCGAGGCTGGCGGTGTCGACTCTGGCTGAGCCTGAGGTTATCAGAGTGCGCAGTGAGGTCAGACGGTCAAGGTGCTCAAAGGCGTAGGTGCTCTCAAAAAGGTCAGATTTCAGCGCTTCAAGCTGTGCAAAGCGGCTTAGACTTTCTGCGTTTTCGCTGCCGATGCTCAGACTGCCGAAAAGAGTCAGTGAGACAAGCCTTTCCGCAGGCAGACAGTCCAGTATTCGTTTTACCGAACGCTGATATTCACGGGCGGCTTCGTCGCTTTCTTTAGCGTATTCGTCTCTTCCCGCCGCGATCGACAGCTCTGCAAGGTTCCTGAGATTGCCAAGGGGAGAAAAATCAAGCTGGTCTATTTTTGCGGCAGTGGTTCTGCCGCTGTTTTCGTCGGGAAGCTCAATAAGAAGCTCCAAAGAGAAAAGCTCGCCGCTGGCGGCAAGGGCATCTATATCGCTCTGGCTGCGAATATAGGTGCTCAGGTGCGCCCCTTTGGGTGCGTCGGTGTCGGAGACAGAGCTGTCAGCGGCAATATCTGTTGACGACACCATATCATCAGTATTCGAGGCTCCGGCGTTGACCGGATTTACCGCACACACAGCAGCCGCGATCACGCAGGCGGCTGTCAGAGCAATGCCGTTTTTCCTTGCCACCTTGCTGTAATTTGCCACGTTCAGTATTCGTTCCCTGGTGCTGTGCTCGGCGAAGGACACCGGACTGAAAATGTGCTGCTTTCCGCCGCCGAGGGCAAAGAGCATGTTGCTGTAAGCCTTTTTTACGCTCAGTTCGGTATACCCGCGGTCGTTCATCGTGCGGATGACCGCCTCGTCGCAGGATTTTTCCATGTCGTCACACATCAGCCTGAACGACAGCCACACCAGCGGATTGAACCAGTGTATCGCCAGCGCCCCATAGGACACCAGCTTGACGATATGGTCGCCTCTGCGCTGGTGGGTCTGCTCATGGGCGATGACCGCCTTCTGCACGTTGAACGGCAGATCAAGCGGCAGATATATTATAGGCTTGAACACACCCAGCACAAAGGCTGTGTCAATCTGCTCACTTTCAAAGATGTTTCCGCGGATGAGAAATGCAGTGTCAAGCCTGCGCTTGAGGGCAATGGTCTGCAATGTGGTAAAGCCAAGCACAGCAGCAACACCCGCCGCCCACAGCCAACCGAGAACCGTCAGCACGATCTCTCCGGCTGGTCTTTTTGCTTCCTGCGCCGGTGCAGCGGCGGCAGGTACATCGGTTACAACGGGTGCGGTGTTTTCGGCGGGATCGCCATCGGGTGCGGTTAATCCGGCACTCGGTCGTTCCGGAACGGTTATATACTCCATAGATGCAGTATAGCCCGTCCCGGCAGTGGTACTGGCTTCTGCCATGGGTGCAAGCACACTAACCGGCAGGCTGAACGAGACAGGACACAACAGGCGGAACAGCACCACGCTCCACAGAAGGTAGGAATAGATTTTCGGCAGCCTTTTCAGGCAGAGCCGTGCGAGCAGAACCACAAGGATAATTACGCTTGCGGTCAGGCTCATGTTGAGTATAGTCGTGAATACGGTAGCCATACTGCGTTCCTCCATGCTTCAGTTGTGTGCACAATAGTGGTTTTGATACTGGAATGAGGGAATAGATGTGCAGTTGTAAAATCCAGTCGAAGAGTTTAGACTGCAATTGCGTTACCAGTCTAAATCTTTAGACTGGTTTTGTCAATAAACAAAATGTTAACAAATGTTTCTGATTATGCTGGCGTGTCAGAAAAAGCGCTCCGACTGGCCTATGCCAATCAGAGCGCTTCTTACACTGATTCCAAATAGCGTTACTAACAAAAATCCTTCGCGTCGGCAGAAAGCATGGCCTTCCGCTCGGATTTTTGGCCAACCGGGGTGGGATGGGGACAAAAATAATGCGCTTACAGTTTCTTTA
>JAZUOR010000348.1:0-2652 GCA_045604745.1 Acutalibacteraceae bacterium
GCCTCCGCTTTTCTGATGTTCATTGCGGCAAGATGCTCATAGCCCTTGGCGGTTGCGCAGATATCGTCAATGATGGTGACTTTCTGGCTGTCGTAGTCGCCAAAGTTGCGGACAAGACAACCTCCGCCTCCGACAATGCAGAGCTTCATCTGCTTCGGGTCATATCCGTGCTCCCGGAGCTTACGAAACACGCCTCGCACATATTCCTCTGCTGTTTTTCGAATGGTAACAAAATATTCCTCGTCAATATCCGCTGTACCGAACCGAAGCACACGGTTTATTACCGATTCATCAATATCGGTATGGTGGGTTCGCATAATGTTCTCTCTGACTGCCAGCGTACACTGGTGTGTACCAAACTTGTCTGTGAAACATTTGCTCGTGACAGGACGCTTGTCATTGATATACATTACATTCATCGTGCCGTTGCCAATGTCGCAGAGCATATTCATACCCTTGAAAGTGCCAAGCCTGTCTGCAACTGCGGCAAAGCTCTGCGGAAATATATCCGCACCGACAAACTCAATGTGATGCGCCACGCCTTTGTAGGTGAAGTCAACAGTGTCGTTCTGCAGAAGATACTGCTTGAACTCCGCTTTCTGCTGTGTTACCCATGTGAGGGGAAGTCCTGCGGCAAGGTGTACCTTTGCGCTGGTCATTCCCTCCTTGCGAAGTTCACGGGCGATAGCCGCAAGGGTCAGGATATAATAATCCATATCCTGCATCTTGTCGGGAGTAAACTCCTTATGCCCTTCGCCGATCACATAGTACCTGCCGGAATAGCAGAGAACGCTGCCGCCCATTTCCGGGTGGTCATCGTACTCGACCACGCCTGTGGGGATTACGAAGTTTGCTGTCTTGATGTTGCCAAAGCCGTGATCGACAGCAATGACAACCTTGTCGTTGATTCTTTTCATTTCATCTGTCCTTTCATTTTTGTGATCCGAACACTGCCTGACACCGTTGAAATATCAGCATTTTTACCTCCAGTTTGTTGAATTAGTGGGGGCAGTATTCATTATGCAATAGCCTATGTACTTTCAGACTAAACAGTGCTGATATGTGCTTTGAACATATGGCTAATCAACGGGCAAAATTTGCCCGTTGATTTTCGCTTCCGAAGTTCATGCAACCCGCCCCACCTGCCCCATGGGGCGGATGGGGCGGGTTCTGCGAATTTCACAGCCGTTTTTTCAGCTGCACTCCTCGGAAGCCGTGCTGGGTACGATTGATATGCTTTGAGTGCTTTATGCGAAACTGTTCGGCTCGGTTGTACATCTCTTCTGCAAAGGTCTTGTATGGCTTTGCCGGTACCTCGCAGTCAAAGCACCAGTTCTCGTAAGCGTCATAGAGGTCGTAGGTTGTCACCTGTCCCGTGCGGTCATACACCACATCGTCCGAACGCATGAATGCCTTGATGGTGTCGGCTGATATGAGAGCTTTCTCAAGATTCTTTCTTGACCGCTCGCTTTCAGTGAAGTGGAACCCGTTGGAGATAAGTCGTTGAAGCCCTTCAAGTGCCCAGAGGAATATGCCGGGAAGCTCCTCTTTGAGCCTGTCTGCAAGAAAGACATCGTCCACTCGGTCGGGATCCCGCTCCTTTACATCGATGAGCAGCTGGCGGCGATAGAATGCATAGCTGCTGTCGTTCTTTGCCTTGAGGACACCATTGCCGAAACACAAAAAGCGAGCGTATATGTCCCTCTGGACACTCTGCTCGCCTTTTCTTTCAATATCCGTCTTGCCCTCGTTTGTCACCAGCGTTTTCAGGTTGTTGGTCTGCGGAAGTGCTTCCATCGGCAGGTCATCGTCCACCAGCAACAGCTTGAACTCAAGATCTGCTCTGGCAAACTTGTTGGTCTCCACCTTGTGCAGACTGCCAACGCTCATACTGTCGCCAAACATGGCTCTCAGCACACAACCGATGCGTGACTTGCCCTCGCCGCCCTGACCTATGAGCATCATCATTCGCTGTGCTCGGGTCGAGGGTATCATCAGATAGCCGATATACTCCTGCAAAGACGGAATATCTTCCTCGTGCAGAAGCTCCGACAGAAAGTTAAGCCATTGCTCAGGTCTGGGTGCATCAGGATTGTACTCCACCGCCAGTCGGTTGGTACAGAAGCTCTTTTCCGATGTAAAGCTGCCGTCGAGGAAATAAGTACCGTTGGCAACATGGATTCTGTCTTCCTGCAAAGGCAGCGGCTCGGAATAGCAGGCCAGTTTAATTGCCTCCAACAATGACGATGCTCGTCTCGGCGTTCCTGTGGACACATGGTTGCAGATGACATTGTATATGTCGCTGCGTATGCTCTCCTCGTCCTCAACCGGCCCGTCCACGGTGAACAGCTTTCCTCTGATGCGCTTCATAGGGTTTGCACGAAGGTATTCGTCGGCAAAGATAACCTCGTTGATGATGTTGCCTTCGAGCCACTGGGGCTTGTCAAGATCGAGGTCAGGCTCGTCAAAAGCCATTGCCATGAGATTGGAAATTTCGGGATTCATAATATCAACTCCTTAATTTTCGCCCCCATTCCCGATAATTAGTGGGGGCAGTATTCGTTAAGCAGGAGCATTGATATTTACACTTAATTATGCTATGCTTATCTCATCAAATCTCAAGGAGCGGCCATGATTAACCTCAAATACACC
>JAZUOR010000349.1:0-18309 GCA_045604745.1 Acutalibacteraceae bacterium
CCGACGACGTGACACGTGCTGTTCTTGCGCTGAACACAATGCTCACCATGCTCAACAAGGGAGAGCTGCTCAACGACCAGAATGTGCGTTACTGCATCTCAATGGTACGCGACGGCACCTCCGACAAAATGGAAACTCTGCTTCGTGAATGCGTCTGCATCACATCCAGAGGCAAGCCGGTCAAACCAAAAACTCTCGGTCAGAGCCGGTATTGCGAAGCTATTGAAAAAAACACGATTACAGTCGGCATAGGCCCAGCCGGTACCGGCAAAACCTATCTTGCCGTTGCAATGGCGGTGGCAGCTTTCCGGGCAGGTTCAGTCAACCGTATCATCCTTACCCGTCCGGCAGTTGAGGCCGGTGAAAAGCTCGGTTTTCTGCCCGGTGATCTGCAGTCAAAGGTCGACCCTTATCTTCGTCCCCTTTATGACGCGCTTTTTGATATGCTGGGTTCCGAGACGTTCCAGAAATATCAGGAACGCGGATCTATCGAGGTTGCCCCTCTTGCCTACATGCGCGGCCGAACGCTTGATGACAGCTTTATTATTCTCGACGAAGCACAGAACACATCACGTGAGCAGATGAAAATGTTCCTCACACGACTGGGCTTCAACTCAAAAATGGTCGTCAACGGTGACGCCACTCAGATCGACCTGCCGGACGGACGCCGCTCTGGTCTCATGGAGCTGACAAAGCTTCTCAAGGGCATTGACGACATCGCCATCTGCACTTTTGATGAACGTGACGTTGTCCGCCACAAGCTGGTTCAGGATATCATCCGGGCTTACGCAAAGGCTGACGAACAGAAAAACCCGTTCAATCGCTGAGTCCGTATATACGCGGACTGTTCATTATATATCTGCCGCCTGTGCTGCGGAAGGAAAATGATGGAGGTTTAATGAAATGGATAAGACAAAGGTCATAATCTCGGACGAACAGAAAGAGGTCAAGATTCCAACCGGAACAAGGCTGCTTATGCGCCGCTGCTGCAACGCTGTTCTGGAAATGGAAGGATTTACCGACCGAGCCGAGGTCAATATCTATTTTGTGGACAGCGACAGAATACGCGAAGAAAACCGCAAACATCGCAATAACGATTCGGTCACCGATGTGCTCTCTTTCCCTCTCGGTGAAAACGGACAATACGATGAAAATCCTGAATCGGGAGCAAAAATGCTGGGAGAAATTCTTATCTGCGTTTCCCGTGCCTTTGAACAGGCCGAGCGCTTTGGTCACTCCTTCCGGCGTGAAATCGCTTATCTCACCGCTCATTCCATGCTCCACCTCCTCGGCTACGACCACGAGGCCGGCGGTCTTGAGTCGGTACATATGCGTGAAAAAGAGGAATCGGTCATGGTTCTTCTTGGACTGCCAAGAAACGGAAGTTATGTACCCGACAACGGCAGTGAGGTGTAATTTTGCATAACAAGCCTTATCTGCTGTTTGACCTTGACGGAACGATTACCGACTCACAGCTTGGTATTACCCGCTCCGCCGCCTACGCCCTTGAGCAGTTCAATATTCACATCGAAGATCCTGCTTCTCTCAGGTTCTTTGTAGGTCCTCCCCTGCACGATACCTTCATGGAGCACTACGGTTTTACCTCTGAGGAGGCCGTTGATGTGGTGGCTGCCTACCGGGATTATTACCGCAAAAAAGGTATCTTTGAAAACGAAGTCTATCCCGGTATACCTGAACTTCTCAAAGAGCTGAACGAGTCCGGCCGCACAGTCATCCTCGCCACGTCAAAGCCCGCCGTTTTTGCAAGGCAGATACTTGAGTATTTCTCTCTCGATCAATACATAAGCTATCTGTCCGGCGCAGAGCTCAGCGGTGTTCGCAACAACAAAGACGAGGTCATCGAATATGCATTTGAGCTGAGCGGCATCACCGACCGCAGTCAATGCGTCATGATCGGAGACCGCAAACACGATATTCTCGGTGCAAAAAAGACCGGCATTGAATCAATCGGTGTCCTTTACGGTTACGGTGACCGTGAGGAGCTTGAAAAAGCCGGTGCTGACGTTATTGCTGACAGCGTTGAAGACCTGCGAAGAATATTACTGAAATGAAAACGCGCCTGCAAACTTGGATTTTTGAGTTTGCAGGCGTGTTCATTATTTTATTGTTTTTTGCCGTTTATCTTTTTTAGACATATTCAAGTTTATTTTGTGCGAGGTCTTATAACGCACTCATCCCGTGTAATCACTATTTCATAATTTTCATATTGCAGAATTTCAGCATCCCCAGCTTTTTCTATTTTCCATGCATATTTTCTCCAATCATTGATTGAAACTAAGTTATCCTCAATTGCTTCCTTTATTGGAATATTTTCTGCAGTTAAAGAAATAAAATACGTAGCGTCCATATTTAATTTTTCTGCAAAGATTTTATGGGTATCAAGTTCTCCAATATACTCTTTCGGTTGACTCTCATCTATTGTAATGACTAAAAAATGACCGACTCCGTTTTCATTATATTGAGCATCGAACATCCACTTGCAGCCGGCCAGCCCCAGCATACATACCAGAGACAAAAACAATGCTATTATTTTTTTCACGCAATCACATTCCTTTATCAAATTATAGTTGGTCTGTAAAATCATTTTATCAGGTCCTCCGCATTTACATCAAATCTGATGACTCGTAAAGGTCTGTCCGACTTAAAAGAGCTACCGTCTCAACATGTGTCGTCCTTGGGAACATATCGACCGCAGTAAGTCTGTTAACATTGTACCCGCGTTCTCTCATTCTGGCGCAGTCCCGCGCCAGCGTGGCAGGATCGCAGGATACGTACACCAGCCGCTGCGGCTGCATGCCTGCGATACAGTCCAGCAGCGCTTCATCACAGCCCTTGCGCGGCGGGTCTACAATGATCACGTCCGGACGTTCTCCGCGCTGCTTCAGCATGTTTGCGGCCTGTGCAGCATCGGCACAGATGAATTCAGCGTTTTCAATGCCGTTAAGAGCTGCGTTGACCTTTGCATCTTCGATTGCCGGAGCAACAATTTCCACTCCGATAAGCTTCTTTACCTTACAGGCCATTGTCAGTCCGATTGTGCCTGCACCACAGTACATATCAAGCAGAGTCATGTTTTCACTCACTCCGGCGTTCTCTGCCGCAACGGAATACAGCTTTTCTGCCTGAGGCGGATTAACCTGAAAAAACGAAAGCGGAGAAATGCGGAATTTTGTCTCAAGCAGACTGTCGGTTATGTACTCGCTGCCCCACAAAAGACGGCAGCGAGATCCAAGAATTACATTTGTCCGCTCAGTATTCGTATTAAGCAGAATGCCGCTCACGGAGCTGTCTGCCGTCGTTACAGCGGCAACCAGAGCATCCTCCTTGGGAAGCCTGCTGCCGTTGATCACAAGGCAAACCATGGTTTCCCCCGTTGATGCCGACCGGCGCATATAAAGATGTCTGACCGTTCCCTTGTGCGCAAGCTCGTCATAGGGCTTCACACCGCTCACAGACATATACTCTGCAACAGCAGCCGAAATTGCGCTGAAATTCTCCGGCTGCAGCGCACAGTCTTCCGTGCTTACAACGCGATGAGTGTGACCAGCATAAAAGCCGAAACACGGTTTTCCGTCCCTGCCCGTCTGACAGGGGAGCTGAGCTTTATTTCGATATCGGTCACAATTCTGCGCGGCAATATACTTCTCCGGAATGATGTCAATGCCGCCGATGCGGCGCATGGCATCAATGACACGCTGTTTTTTTGCCTCGCATTCGGCCTCATAGGTAATGTGTCTGTAGGCACATCCTCCGCATTGCGGAAAGGCTCCGCACCGGCTTTCTGTTCTGTCCGACGAAGGCTCAATGATGTGTTCTGTCTTTGCGTAGGCAAGGTTCTTTTTCACCTTGAGCAGCCGGGCCTCGATTCTGTCTCCGGGAGCTGTTGCCGGAACAAACACAGCCAGTCCGTCGTAATGTCCTATTCCTTCCCCCTGAGAGCCCATGGCTTCAATTGACAGCTCGATTATCTGGTTCTTTTTCAGTTCAGCCATGGTACTGCTCCTTTTTCTGCTACTCCAGCAGATCCTTGATTTTTTTAATTGCGCCCTTTTCCAGCCGGCTGACCTGTGCCTGAGATATTCCAACCTCAGCGGCAACCTCCATCTGGGTGCGCCCACGCAGAAATCGCAGAGTAAGAATGGTCTTTTCCCTGTCTCCGAGATCACGGATCGCGTCCTTCAGCACCATTTCTCCGAGCCAGTTGTTGTCGTCATTCTTATCTCCGATCTGATCCATAACATAGATGGTGTCGCCGCCGTCGGAATATACCGAATCGTACAGCGACACCGGTTCAACTATGGATTCAAGAGCCAGCACTACCGATTCCTTGGGCAGGTCAAGCTCTGAAGCTATTTCCTCAATCTGAGGGTCACAGCCTTTTTCGTTGGTCAGCCGCTCCTTTACCTGCATTGCCCGGTAAGCAAGATCACGCAGTGAACGGCTGACTCTTACTGAATTGTTATCCCGCAGATATCGCCGGATCTCCCCGATGATCATGGGAACGGCATAGGTGGAAAAGCGTACATTCTGGGTAATGTCGAAGTTGTCAATTGCCTTGATCAGTCCGATGCAGCCCACCTGAAAGAGATCGTCAAGATTCTCTCCCCTGTTGGCAAAGCGCTGAATGACGCTCAGCACCAGCCGCAGATTGCCATTAACAAGCTTTTCACGGGCACACCTGTCTCCGCTGCGCGTTTTTCTGAGCAGCTCGATTTTTTCTGCTTCGGTCAGAAGCTTGAGCTTGGCTGTGTTTACTCCGCAGACCTCGACTTTTTTATACTGCATACTGACGCACACTCCATAAAGTTATTGTCAGTATGAGTATTGACCGTCACGGTGCGATTAATTCGCTTTTTTCCGCCGTGATTTGTTCAGCGGAAATTGCGTTTCCATTCGGCGCGGCGCTTTGCACGCTTGATGTTCTCAATGACATCGCCGCCAAAGAAAATAATTATGGTCAGCACACAGGCAATAATGGATGCACGGGTGGACCAGCCTCCCAAAGCGAACCTGTAAGCATAATAAGCCGCGTCAATGATCGCCAGCCATTTCACCTTTACCGGAATAAGGAAGAAAAGCAGGAACTGCTGCTCCGGATAAAGAATGGCAAAGGCAAAGAACAGCGACATATTGATGAAGTGGTTGGTGGCTCCGCCTGTGATAAATCCTGCGACAATTGTAAGCAGCCATGCACACAGATAGAACAGGTTAAATTTCACTGAACCCCACTCACGCTCAAGAGCGGTGCCCATCATCCAGTAAAGATAAAGGGTAATGACCATGAACAACGCACTGCCTTCAGGCATAAACAGGAACGTAAGCAGACGCCAGACCTGTCCCTGAAGGATCAGATCACGGTTGAAGCCGATTAAATTATAGATGTCTATACCCTTGACCGCAAACAGCACCATGCCAAAAAGAAATACCGCAGCAGTACCTCCGATGATATAGAGCATCAGGTTCTTGACGGCAAATTTTCCCAGCTTGCGCTCCAGGTTTGCCAGTTTTTCGTTATATGCCATGTCTGTTCCTCCTTGTGAGAAAAGCTTGTCTTACAATAAATCAATCAATACACTCTGCCGATAATGGCACTTCTGGGCGGAATCACAAGACCGCCGCCGAAGTCTACAGTCTGTCCGGTGACCAGGTCATATGCCCTGCCGGCTCCTGCGTCAAAGTGAGCAGTGTGAGGCTCGGAACTGACATTGATGGCACAGATCACACGCTCATCCTCAAAGCTTCTTGCAAAAATCAGCTGCTCCGGACGTACATACAGCTGGTTGTAATCTCCCCTGCGCAGAGCCTTGGACTGGCGGTGAGCCTCGTTGAGGCGGGCAATATAATCGGTCAGAGCATTGCTCATGTTGGCGATATCGTCACCGTTGAGTGCAGGACGAAGCGCGCCGTCTCCCTGCGACTTATCACCCTGGAAAGCAAACTCGCTGCCATAGTAAACCGACGGAATACCGGGCATGGAATACATAAGTGCATAGGCTACCTGCAGGTTATTCTTGTCCTTGAGAATGCTTGCTATTCTGGAAACATCGTGGTTATCAACAAAGTTGTACAGCGTTTTGCCGCGATACAGGCACCAGTGTTCGTTGCCGAACTGACGGTGGAGAGAATAACCTATCTCATGCATGTTTCCGTCGTTGATGGATGAATAGACACCCTTGTAGCACTCATAATTTGTGACCGAATCAAGCATTGCGTCATTGACGAACTGATTGTAGTCGCCGTGAACACATTCACCGAGAAGGAAGAAATCCTGTCTTACGCTGCGGCAGACATTGTGCAGATCACGCATAAAGTCATGGTCAAGGCAGTAAGCAACATCAAGACGAAGATTATTAATGTTGAATTCGTTTATCCAGCCGCGAACGGTGTCAAAGAGATAATTCTTGACGTCAGGATTGCGCAGGTTGAGCTTTACAAGCTCGAAATGACCCTCCCAGCCTTCGTAATAGAAGCCGTCGTTGTAATTGGAATTGCCTCCGAAATTGATGTGGAACCAGTCTTTATATCTTGAGCCTTCACGGTACTGCTGAACATCCTTGAACGCCCAGAAATCGCGGCCTACGTGGTTGAAAACACCGTCAACAACAACTCTCACGCCCCGTGAGTGAAGTGCAGCACACAGTCTGCGGAACTGCTCGTTGGTACCCAGACGTCGGTCGATCAGACGATAATCCGCGGTGTCGTAACCGTGACGGGTGGATTCAAACAGCGGGCCAAAATATACGGCATTGAAGCCGCTGCCGGCGATATGATCCACGAGGGCAAGTGTATTGCCAAGACGTTCGGAGGGAACGGAAGTAAAGTCATTGTACTCCGGCGCGCCGAACATGCCAAGGGGATAAATGTGGTAGAATGTGGCATCACGATACCAATCGTCAGCGCCGCTTACGCGCACATCACTTATATTGTCCAGCGGCTGGGTGTCGCTCTTGACACGTGCAGCAAAGCGGTCATTGTCGCCGGGATAGCTGAGTCCCCACTGAGCCCGCAGCCGGTCGCAGCAGTCAAGCTCGCGCATGGTCATTTCCGGAGGATATACCGGAGAAACGGTCAGACCTTTTTCTATGCACTCGGCAACATGCATTGCCTCGTACTGCATGCCGTTGCTCTCCGGTTCACAGAAGCTGTCAGCCAGCTGTCCATCGCAGAAAAGGTATGCAGAATGAGTAAAGCACCAGTCAGGCACATACACAGTACCCTTGGTACCTTCGATAACTGCGTGACAGGTCGTGCGCTCAAAACCGCAGGATATGAAGGCATCTCCGTTCTCATAACGCAGCTGAGCGGTCATGTATCTGTCCACTCCTGTGGAAGCAGGTGTCATTTCGGTGTGAACGATCTCCGGTGCGCCGTGAAGGAACAGATTTGCTGCAAACAGAGGATATACACCCAGATCAAGCAGTGCTCCGCCGCCAAGCTCCGGCGCGTAAAGCCTTGAGGATGTGTTTTCCTGATTGAACGAGTGGAAGTCGCCCGTTACGCGGACAACCTCTCCTATCCTGCCGGAAGAAAGCCATTCACAAACCTTCATTACGGGAGGCAGGAAGCGTGTCCACATGGCTTCCATGAGAAATACTTCGTTTTTCCGGGCCGCTTCGAAACAGGAACGAGCCTGAGCGGCATTGAGCGTCATGGGTTTCTCGCACAGAACATGCTTGCCTGCGCAGATAGCCGTCATTGCCGCCGATCCGTGACAGGGATGGGGGTTGCCGATATACACTACATCTATGTTTTCATCCTCGCACATGGCAGAAAGGTCAGTATAAACCTTATCGCAGCCGAAGCGCGCAGCAAAATCCCTGCCCTTTGATTCGGTACGGGAGCATACTGCGGCAACATGCTGGGTGCCGTTGGTGTGATTGGTCAGGGCATCGCAGAATTTGTCGCAGATTACGCCGGTTCCGACTATGCCCCAGTTAAGTTCTTTCATATTACTCAAATCCTTCTCATGCTTAAGCATGTTAATGTTTTCATGATATTATAGCATTATCATTGATTCTTGGCAATCGGTAAAGCCGGATTATTCAATAAATATGGGCTTTATTTTCTCAAATGGTATTGTTATCAGGACTTTCATATTATATAATTATCATAATTTTTGGTGGAGTGTCACATAAATGAAATTGCAACGAATATCTGCCCTTTTATTATCCGTGTTCATGTGTATTTCCATGACCGCATGCAGGCACGCCGGCGGCGATGAAAATCTGCCGGCACTCACGGTCTGGGTGCTGTCTGAGGACTACAAAACCAACATCGAACGTGCTACTTCTTCCGCCTTCACTTCAATTGACTGGAAGATTCAGGTCGATGTTATTGAGAACGACATGCTCAACAAGCTTCTCGACGGCGAGCTTGCCGGTCTGAGCTCTGTGCCGGATGTCTTTATGCTTGCACCGGAGCACCTTGCCGCCTTCAGGGACAGTGATGTTACCGCAGACCTGGGCTCCTTTGGTATTACATTTGATGAAAACAGATACTACCGCTATACTGTAAGCGCCGGCACCAATTCCGACGGCATACTTAAAGCCGCCTGCTACGAAGCAGATCCCGGACTGTTTTTCTATCGGCGCAGTATTGCAGATTTTTATCTCGGAACCGATGACCCTGCCAGCATACAGGATATGATTTCCGATTGGGACGGATTTTATCAGACAGCAAAGAAGCTCAGCGAAGCCTCAAACGGCGACACCTATATGGTTGCCGGAGTCGAAGAGCTCATGAGTGCCTATCTTGCCGATGTGCCGCTGGTGCAGGAAAACCGGCTTCATATCAATGAGCAGGCTCAGGATTTTATAGATTACTGCCGCGCAATGGCATCCGAAGGCCTGATATACGACGCTCAGCGATGGTCGGAAGCTTGGATAGAAGGCATCAGTGACCCGCAGACCATTTTCGGTTATTTTTCTTCCGGCATAGGAATGGAAAGCGTTCTGAAGCCCTGCTGCGGCGGCACCATTTCAGGGGAAGGTTCGTATGGTGACTGGGCAGCGGTACCCGGTCCCGCGTCTTTCAACTGGGGAGGCTGCTGGCTGGCAATGAGAAACAACAGTCCGATGGCAGATGAAGCTGCTTTGCTTATTGAATATTTCACCTGCGAAGAAGCCGCCATGCGCACAGACTGTCTTATTTCCGGAGCATTTTCCGCCAATCGCACAGTTGTTGAGCAGATCAGGTTTGATTCACAGTTTTCCGAATCTTTCCTCTCCGCTCAGAACTGCTACAGTCAGATGGCAGAGGCAGCGGATGACATCACTATGGACAATATGACTCCTTACGATACCACCGTCAACAGGATCTTTTCCCAGTGTGTATCTGACTATGCCTTTGACCGACGCTCCCTTGAGGATGCCCTGTCCGATTTTGAAAAGACTGTCATGGCCGCCTACCCGCATCTCGTAGAATAATCAAAAAACAACCTGCCGGAGTAGTCCTGAAGCTTCCGGCAGGTTGTGTGTTATTAGGTCATGTGTTATTTTTTCAGGCCAAAAATTGATTTTGTCCTCCCGTCATATTGCCCGCTGCATATGTGAATAAGCAGCTCCTCAACAGAAGACAGGGCGGCGATTATGCACACGCATATGCACAAGCCGACAGAATCGGGCAGCAGCAGAGCAAACGGCAGACAGAAAACCGCTGCACCTGTGACCTTGTTCATGTAGGTGTGCATCGAGGAAAAGCATCTGAATCTGACCGCACAGACAATGTACGAAGCCAGTCTGAGTACTACGATTACCGCCACAGCTGTCCATATCCACACAGGCAGCAGCCTGATAAGCCGGGGCATCACCTTTAATATCATTACCGCATACAGCAAAAGGTCGGCAATGCTGTCCAATCGGGCACCCAGGGCACTGGTTTTCCCTGTACGGCGGGCAATAAAGCCGTCAAGAACGTCGCTGAAGCCGCACAGAAAATACAGGATATAGAAAATCCGGGTGGTCGGCCTGATAAACAATAACGACGCAGTACCCGCAATTCTGAAAGAGGTTATCACATTCGGAACTGTCAGAATATCCGAACGCTCATACTTGCTCATAAGTTAACATTCTCCAGATATAATTATGCCAAACAAGCACATTTTCTGTCATAATTATACCTTTTCACAAAGTGATGTCAACCATCATTTTATATTTTTTGTCGGACAAAATGCGACTGTTATCGTAATTGCCCGTATAGAAATACAGCAGTAAAGGAGCAAATCAAAATGTCAATTGCTACCAGAATCTTCTGCAGAAGCTGTCTGCGCAGCGACACTCTGAGGGACGCAGGACTGACCATACCGGAAAACATACATTATATCGGCGATCTGAAATACGGCGAAGACCAAATGCAGACACTTGACGTATGCTGGTCAAAGGACATTCCGTCCAGAGCCGTAATCGTCAACGTTCACGGCGGCGGCTATGTTTACGGTTCAACACTCACCTACAGATATTACTGCTGCGAGCTTGCCTCAAAGGGCTACACGGTGGTCAGCTTCAATTACCGTCTGGCACCGAAGCATATCTTCCCCACTCCTCTGCTTGACCTTGAGCTTGTTATGAAGTGGATATGCGCACACGCAGACGAATACCCCATTGACGTGAACAACATTCTCATGGTGGGCGACTCCGCAGGGGCACAGCTGACAAGTCAGTACGCTGCCATATACTCAAGTCCGGAGTATGCAGACATCATGAACATCCATCCGGGCGGCTTCCGGCTGGCTTCGGTCGGACTCAACTGCGGTATGTACGACATCAGCGATATGTGTTCAAGACCAGCAGGGCTCAATGCGATTGTCGGAACTTATTTCACCGGAAAGCCGGAACGCTTCGGCAGGCAGCTCCGGGTTCTTGACTATATAACAGCCGACTATCCGCCTGCTTATCTTCTCAGCTCACATGGCGACTTTTTGCTGGCAAACTGCGAGCCGATGGCCAGGCTGCTCCGGTCTCACGGTGCAGCCTGCGAATACTGGATATATGGCGACAAATCGACCGGACACGTATTCCACATCGACATCCGTTCGGAGCTTGCAAGGCAGGCCAATGCAGACGAGCTGGAATTTATGAGCCGCTATATTATCTGATTTTCAGTCATCTTATCCGGCAGTAAGATTGCCGTCACCGCTTATAGGTATCACCTCTCCGAGAAAGGTCGGTTCGGGCTTGAATATGCAGTAAAGAAAATCCTTGTTTCGCGCAAGGAACTCCCGTGAATCGAGCCAGATCTGCCCATAGTATTCTCCGGGATCGCATGCAACGCCGTATGCTTCAAGACCCAGAGAGCGCGCGATATACACCGCGCGATACAGATGATATTCCTGCGTCACGATTATCAGGCTGTCCACATCAAACACGTCCCGTGCCCGATACATACTCTCATAGGTTGAAAAACCGGCATGATCCATAAACACATCAGACGAATCAGCGCCGCGTTCCACGGCATAATTCTTCATGGCATTTACTTCGTCGTACTTTACCCGTCCATGATCTCCGCTCATGAGCAGTTTTTCAGCAGCTCCGCTCTGATGCAGCTCAATGCCGCAGTCAAGACGGTCACGAAGCAGCAATCTCGGTGTGCCATCGTCGTTTACGCCGCAGCCAAGAACCATAATGCAGTCGACCGACGGCAGCTGCTGAGCCTCCGTGAGCACCGAGCGATCATAGACATATGGCTTTACCGACGACTTTACATGCCAGTTCACACACAGCGTGTAGACCGCGCCTGCGGCAAAAACCGCTGTAATTGCGGCAAAAATTCTGATTATCAGTTTACGTCCGGCTTTTCTTTCCATAACCGACTTCTCCTTTCTTTTGCCTGCATATTCTACATCCCAAAATTTGCCTTTTTGTTTACATCAGTATAACCTCCTGTAAACAAACATGGAACAATCTGTAAACAGCGCAG
Source organism: Acutalibacteraceae bacterium (assembly GCA_045604745.1). Taxonomy (GTDB): domain Bacteria; phylum Bacillota; class Clostridia; order Oscillospirales; family Acutalibacteraceae; genus SIG598. The sequence goes on from JAZUOR010000349.1 coordinate 11,935, forward strand.
AATTGCCGGGCCGGTATTCCGGACGCAATGTTGCGGACACACATTTATTGTGATATAATTGTGATAAGAATTGACATGCGAGGTTTCTGATGAAAAAACTAAGCTTTCAGCACACAATCTACGCCAGCTACCTTGGCTATATAACTCAGTCTATAGTGAACAATCTTGCTCCGCTGCTGTTCATCACGTTCATGGACAGCTTCGGTATTACTCTTCAGCGAATAACCCTGCTGGTCACAATCAACTTCTTTGTCCAGCTGCTTGTAGACCTTGTTTCTGCCCGCTTTGTTGACCGTATCGGCTACCGCAGATGTATAGTTGCCGCTCATATTTTTGCAGCCGCCGGACTGATAGGCATGGCTGTACTTCCCGGACTTGCTTCTGACCCCTACATAGGACTGCTTGCAGCTGTGGTGCTTTACGCAATTGGCGGCGGCATCATCGAAGTGCTGATCAGTCCGATTGTTGAGGCCTGTCCCACCGACAACAAAGCTTCTGTCATGAGTCTGCTTCACTCCTTTTACTGCTGGGGTACAGTTGCCGTAATCGTCTTATCCACGGCGTTTTTTACACTCTTCGGTAGAGACTGCTGGCGGATTCTGCCCTGTCTCTGGGCAGTACTTCCCCTGCTCAACGCCCTTTATTTCTGCCGTGTTCCAATCGCCACTCTGACCGGCGAAAATGAAGGCATGACCATTCGTGAGCTTTTCACAAGCGGAATATTCTGGCTGTTCGTTGTGCTTATGGTAATGGCCGGTGCCTCCGAACAGGCCATGAGCCAGTGGGCCTCCGCCTTTGCCGAAAGCGGACTGGGCGTTTCAAAGACGTTCGGTGACCTTGCCGGACCCTGCCTGTTCTCGGTTCTGATGGGAAGCTCCCGTGTTTTTTACGCAAAATTCAGCGAAAAGATCAATCTGCTTTCCTTTATTGTGGGCAGCTGCTGCCTGTGCGTTGCCGCCTATCTGCTTGCAGCGCTTTCGCCCTCACCCGTTCTTTCTCTCGTCGGCTGCGGTCTGTGCGGTCTTTCGGTAGGCATTCTGTGGCCCGGTGTATTCAGCCTTGCTTCCGCCCGCTGTCCCCGCGGCGGCACAGCGATGTTTGCGTTTCTGGCTCTTGCCGGTGATGCCGGCTGCGGCGGAGGACCTACGCTTGTAGGCATGGTTTCCGGCGCTTTCGGAGATAATCTCAAAGCCGGTCTGCTCGCCGCTGTCGCCTTTCCGGTGATACTGATTATATGTGCGGTAATATGCCGCCGGACAGGCAACGACAGAGTTTCCTGATGCGATACAGTAACGTTATAGCCGGACGCTTTCTCGACCGTCCCAATCGCTTCATTGCAAATGTTTCGGTTAACGCAACCACAGAGGCCGTCCACGTAAAAAACACCGGCAGATGCCGCGAGCTGCTTGTTCCGGGCAGCACAGTTTATCTTGCTCCCTCCTGCAGCCCGCAGCGAAAAACCCGATATGACCTTATCGCTGTTGATAAAATAACCGGTAACGGCGTTATAACCGTCAACATCGACTCGCAGGCTCCCAACCACGCCGCAGCCGAATGGCTGCCGGCGAGCGGACTGTTTCCTGCGCACGCAGCAATACGCCGCGAGGTCACCTTCAACAGCTCACGCTTTGACTTCTGCATAGAACATAACGGTCAGCTGTCCTATCTCGAAGTCAAGGGAGTCACCCTTGAGTGCAATGGCTCGGCACTGTTCCCCGATGCACCTACCGAACGAGGTGTAAAGCATATCAATGAGCTTATCTGCTGCGCACAGCAAGGCTTTGGCGCATACATACTGTTTGTAGTTCAGATGAAAGGCATACATAAAGTGCTGCCGAACGATCTGACACACAAAGCGTTCGGCGACGCTCTCCGGCATGCTGCTGCGGCAGGCGTCAGGGTGCTTGCGGTAGACTGCCGCGTCACACACGACTCATTGGAAATAGATAATTTTCTGCCTGTTGAACTGTAATCCGCAGGCTGCGATTACAGCACTGACGATAAAAAAACAATAAGGAGGATAATCCTGAATGAGCAGCTTTGAAAATCTCAGAATCGTTGACAACTTCTATCAGACTTCGCTCTTCTTCCCCATGCCTACCGTACTCATCAGCACTCTCTGCGAGGACGGAACCACCAATCTTGGCCCCTATTCCCTTGTTCAGCCCTATTACGTTGCCGGCAAGGGCTATTACGCCATGCTGCTTGAGTGCCGCAATTCATCAAACACCGCGCAGAACATACTGCGTACAGGCAAATGCGCACTCAATTTCATTTCCGACAAGCCAAAATACTTCAAGGAAGCAGTCAGGCTTTCCTGGCCGGGCGACAAGCCTGAGGAAAAGATGCCCAAATGCAAGTTCCGTCTGGAAAAGAGCATGATCGAAGAGGAAACTCCCGAAGATATCCGTCCACAGGTCATGACCGATGCCATCCAGGTCATCGAATGCACATGGATGCGTGAGCTGGACGGAGCCGATGCCGACCAGCCCGGATGTCTCAACGGCTACCAGCCGCCTTACCACGACTTCAACGGCATCACCAGCGAATTCGGAGCGCACTTTATTCTGCGCATCGACAGAATTCTCATGAAGAAAAAGTACAAAGACGCCATCATCAACGGCGTAAAGGCAAGCGATTTCCCCAGCATGCCCGTTGACTACGGCTACCGCGACAGCAAGAACTTCTGGTTTCATCGCGGACGCAGAATGCGTGCCGAGCTGCTGCAGATGCGTCAGGCCAGCCTTGCTTCGGTCAGATATGCCGCCGACCGCGCGGATGACAAGGTTAAATTCACCGACGATGCTCTGAAAACCGTACTGGCCGTTCCGCGTGTGTTCCTGCCCCTTGTGCTCAAGGGCTGCGTAGACTGGGCAAAGGAAAACAATGTCGAGCTCATTACCGAAGAACACATGAAGATAATTCAGGATAAGCGCGCCAAGGAAAAGGCGGCAAAGAAATAAGCAATAAGCCGCATATACAGACAGCCCGCGACTGCAGAGCGTCACGGGCTGTTTTGCTTATTCTGTTTCGATTTCGTAGGGCCAGTCGATTATGCCTCCGAACTCGCGGATGCACGTATATCCCATAGCTGCCAGCTGTTCGGCTGCAAGCTTGCTGCGCCGTCCGCTGCGGCAATAGACCAGTATAAGCCGGTCTTTATCCGGAAGCTCGGCTTGTGCCATTGCGGCAATATCGTAATCGGGAATCAGGATTGCTCCGGGAATGTGACCGGAGGCGTATTCATCCTCAGTGCGCACGTCGAGAATAATATATCCTGTCCGGCTGTCCATGAGTTCTTTTGCCTCTGCCGGAGTTATACTCTCATACCCTTCAGCCGAAGGCCGAGACGGTGAAACACAGGAGCACAGGAGCAGCACAGCCGCAGCAGATGCAAGTAAACTGACGATAGATTTTTTCATCTCTCCGACCTCTCATCCCAGAAGAATGTCCGACACCAGCATGACGCAGAAGCCCACAAGCAGCGCATATGTAGCGCCGCGCTGCTCACCGTGTGCATGGGTCTCCGGTATCATTTCATCGCTTATAACATACAGCATGGTTCCGCCCGCAAAGGCCAGAGCAAACGGCAGTATTGCCGAAGCTATGCTGACCGCAAAATAGCCAAGCAGCGTGCCGACGACCTCAACAAGACCGGTCGCAAGGGCACAGACAAACGTCCGCTTTGCGCTGATGCCGGCAGCAAGCATCGGGCCGATGATAACCATGCCCTCCGGGATGTTCTGCAGCGCAATACCGCCCGCAATCAGCATGGCCTCTCCGGTGTTTCCCGAACCGAAGCCCACACCGGCAGCTATGCCCTCCGGCAGATTATGAATGGCAATTGCCGTAACAAACAGCAGCACCTTGTTTATATCGGCATTGCTCCTGTGTTCCTCGGTGTCAGCACCGACCATGCGATGCAGATGAGGAACCAGCTTGTCAATGAGATTGAGGCACAGAGCGCCTGCAAATATTCCTGTAACCGTAATTGGAATTGCGAATTTCCCGCCGTATTCTATCGAGGGCAGTATAAGGCCGAGAACAGCAGCGGCAAGCATTACGCCTGCAGCAAAGGAAAGCACAATATCGCTGAATTTATGCGAGATATTTTTAAAGACAAAGCCGATCACCGCACCGATGACCGTCGCCCCTCCGACGCCTAAGGCAGTCAGCAGCACCATTTCCATTTTTAACTCCTCCTTTTTGATTATTATATCATGTTTCTGCCCGTTTGTATACAGGATTATATCCTCCCTGCGCAGGTCAGTCGTCTGTCTGTGCAGGTCGGTAAAAAACGCTTGGCATTTTTTGCGAAAGCCGATATAATCCACTTGCAAGCAAAAAACGAAAGGAAAGACCGAAGGTATGAAGATACAAATCGAGACCGATCCGGCTCTCAGCGAGACCGAGGTCATAATCCGCTGCTCAAGCCCGGACGAGGATGTGGCTCGCCTGCTTGCCGCCATCCGTGCGACCGACCGGAAGCTGACCGGTGTTAAGGACGGATCAACATTCATCATTGACCGGAAAGAGGTACTTTACATCGAATCGGTGGACAAGAAGGCATTCATCTACACACGCGAAGCCTGCTACGAATCACCGCTCAGATTATTCGAGCTTGAAGAGCAGCTGACCGCCAGCGGCTTTGTGCGCACCGGAAAGTCATCCCTTGTAAACCTGCGGCATGTGCGCGCCATAAAGCCCGATATGAACGGGCGGCTCACTCTCACTCTCTCCAACGCGGAAAAACAGATCGTTTCCCGGCAGTACGCCGTCAATATCAAAGAAAGGCTGGGTGTCAAATAATGAAAAGAGATTTACAATTTATCACCAACACGTTCTGCTATGTGTTCATTCTGGTTCTGCTGGGTGTCATAGGTATCTACGCTGACTGCATCGACGGAAGTCTGCCGCTGATTATGGTCTGGTACTCTCTTTCCAACGCCGCCTCTTCGGCACTGCTGACATATATCTTTCTCACCGATTCGCTCATAAAGGACTGTGCCAAACGGATCCGCCTGCCGCTGTTTCTTGTCACACTATATATTTCCATAACCACACTGTCCATAGTCTTCGGAATCATCGATCCGTCGAATGTCTCTCATATCGTTACCATGTGTGTTATGATTGCTCTGATTTTCCTTGCGGTGTACTTCACCAACTTCTTCTTCTTCCGTCAGCAGGAAAAGGAGCTGACCGAAAAGCTGAACGAATTCAACGACTCGTTTGACGACTGAACGGAGGTAACAGGAAATGAAAAAGCTTTACGACCGTAGTGAGCTTGGCTTTGCTCTTCTCTGGATAGGAATCTACGTAGTCGGCACAAGCCTTGCAGACGAAGCCTCGCGCTCTCTCGGCTTTGAAAAAAGCATAACCTGTGTTTTTCTTGCGCTGATATGCTCTGTACTGTTCTTCTGGATAAGAAAACACGGTCTTATGGAAAAATACGGTCTTTGCCGCGGCAAGGTCGGGTCCGTACGCTTTCTTTACTATATCCCCCTTATGGCCCTTGTAAGCTGCAATCTGTGGTTTGGCGTGAAAATGAACCTCAGTCCGGCAGAAACCGCGCTGTATGTTTGCAGCATGATATGTGTCGGCTTCATCGAGGAGGTCATTTTCCGCGGCCTGCTGTTCAGGGCAATGAGCAAGGATAGCGTCACCTCTGCGGTCATTGTGTCAAGTCTTACCTTCGGCATCGGGCACATCGTCAATCTCATAAACGGAAGCGGAGCCGATACGGTATCCACTGTCTGTCAGATATGCTACGCTGCCGCAGTAGGATTTCTGTTCGTAATCATTTTCCATCGCGGAGGCTCTCTGATTCCCTGCATACTTACTCACAGCGCCGTTAACGCCCTGAGTGCCTTCGCCCCGGAACTCACCGTAAAACAGGACATTACTGCGTCAGTAATTATTACTGCAGTCGAATTGGTTTACGCTCTCATACTCATTAAAACCCTGCCCGAACACAGCGAGGACAAAAGCAATGAATAAAATCATAAATGTCAGTCATCTGAAAAAATACTACGGCGATGTTAAGGCTGTGGATGACATCAGTTTTTCTGTGGAAAAAGGAAGACTGTTTGCCTTTCTGGGCACAAACGGTGCAGGCAAATCCACTACAATCGACATTCTCTGCACACTTCTGACGCCGGACAGCGGAGAAATTACAATTGACGGCTTCCGCCTCGGCACTGACGACGTGCAGATAAGGAATTCGATCGGTGTGGTCTTTCAGCAGAGTCTGCTGGATCCTATGCTTACCATACGGGAAAACCTTGAGATACGCGCAAGATTTTACGGTCTGCACGGAAAGGAAGCCCGCAGGGCAGCTGAGGCCGCCGCATGCTCAGTGGGAGCAGCCGATTTCAT
>JAZUOR010000350.1:0-12793 GCA_045604745.1 Acutalibacteraceae bacterium
TTGTCTTCCTAAGACCGCTTGGCCTCCGACTTTCCTTGAGTTCTCCGGTGCCTGCGCCGGCTGCGGCGAAACTCCCTATGCCAAGCTGATGACTCAGCTCTTCGGCGACAGAGCATACATCGCCAACGCCACCGGCTGCTCCTCTATCTGGGGCGGTTCCGCACCTTCCACTCCCTACACCGTAAACAAGAAGGGCTACGGTCCTGCATGGGCTAACTCCCTGTTTGAAGACAACGCTGAGTTCGGTCTCGGTATGGTTCTGGCTCAGAACGCAAACCGCGAGCGTCTGATGGGTTATGTCGAAGAGATCATGGCCAAGACTCCCTGCGATGCAACCAAGGCTGCATGCGAAGAGTGGATCGCTACCTATGATGATTCTGCTGCCAACAGAGCTGCTGCTGACAAGCTGATCGACTGCGTTTCCAAGTGCGCTGCCTCCGGCTGCGAGTGCAAGGATGCTGCTGACAAGCTGCTGGCTGACAAGGATTTCCTTGCCAAGAAGTCCCAGTGGATTCTCGGCGGCGACGGTTGGGCATATGACATCGGCTTCGGCGGTCTGGATCACGTTCTGGCTTCCGGTCTGGATGTAAACGTTCTGGTCTTTGACACTGAGGTTTACTCCAACACCGGCGGACAGTCCTCCAAGTCCACTCCTGTTGGTGCTGTTGCTCAGTTCGCTGCTACCGGTAAGGCTACCAAGAAGAAGGATCTGGCTCAGATCGCTATGAGCTACGGTTATGTCTATGTTGCTCAGGTTGCTATGGGCGCTGACATGAACCAGACCCTCAAGGCCTTCCATGAGGCTGAGGCCTATCATGGTCCTTCCCTCATCATCGCTTACGCTCCCTGCATCAACCACGGCATCAAGGGCGGCATGGGCGTTTCCATGGCCGAAGAGAAGAAGGCTGTTGCTGCCGGTTACTGGCACTGCTTCCGCTTCAACCCGGCTCTGGCTGAAAAGGGCGAGAATCCCTTCTCCCTCGACAGCAAGGCTCCTTCTGCAAGCTATCGTGACTTCATCATGGGCGAAGTTCGTTACAACTCCCTGAAGAAGGCATTCCCTGAGCGCGCCGAGGCTCTGTTTGCCAAGGCCGAGAAGCTGGCTGAGGACAAGTATGCTCACCTGCTCAAGCTGCAGGAGGTCTATGGCAAATAATTCTTTGCTTGTAAAGCTCTGATTATTGCCTGATATCTCAGAAATAATGTCAAAGCCCCACCGGGTGTGAATTACTCCATCCGGTGGGGCTTGATGATTATACGGGATTTATCTGTACATATCGGGGTTGGCGGTATACGGTATATTCATTCCTGCTTCGTAATGCATTTTTCCTATGGCATCAGCGATCATGTCGTAAAGATTGTCGTCAACATAAGCTATCCGGTTGATGTCAACAGGATAATCATCCGGCAGATCATCATTGTCAAGAATGAATCTGGCGTATTCTCCACATGACCTGAAAAATTCCAATATGGCTGCAAACCCTTGTTTCTCTTCATCGCTGAAACAGGGTTGAGAACATAACGATCTGTAGATATGATCGCAGAAGTACGCAAACCAATCATCCCAATTGTAATTGCCGTTGTTCTGCGCTTCGTATCTCAATTTTTCACATTCGCGCAGCAGCTCTCCCTGCAGAGAATCAGCCTGTCCCGATGCAGGGACAAGATGATTCATGATATAATTGCAATCCTTAGCATAGGTCATGTGGTATTCGGTATTTTTCAGTTTTTCAAGCACACGGATTACTCCTTCATGATTTTCGGCATCTGACCGCTTAATAATCAATATTCCATCAATCCGGCTGTACCGTCGTCCTCACCCTTTTCAATGGAACGAATCTCAGCTTCATAAGAATACTGATCATTTACAACAACGGTAAACCGATCACCAACGTGCTTGCCGAGGAGCTGCCTGCCAAGAGGAGACTCCTTGCTGATAAAACCGGCGTTCAGGTCTATGCGCACAGTTGTGACTACGCGATAATATTCCGTTTCATCGTCCTCAGGGAGATATATTCCAACTCTGTCGTACAATCCTACTGTATGCTCGTCGGAATTGTCTTCAATTACTGTGGCAGTTCTGATCATCCGCTCAAGAAAGCGGATTCGGCTTTCATTGCGGTTTTTAGCACGTTTGGCTTCCTTGTATTCGAAGTTTTCACTCAGGTCACCAAACTCTCTGCATCGCTTGACTTCCTCAAGCAGAACAGGCCGCTGATTGACTTTTCTGTCTTCCAGTTCGGCCTGCATTTTTTCTATGTCCTGTCTGGTAAGTTCATTATACATTTTGCTTCTCCATTACAATTTGCTATAGTATGGTTATATTATAAAATGTTTTGCATATTTTTGCAAATTGATATATACTATACTTGGAATTTTGTACTCATATGAAAGGAAGTACAGACTATGAACGACGCCACTATAAAAAAGAATAAAAACCGGAAAAAGGATGGCGCACGTCTGCCAAGCAAATACCTGTACTCCTTTGCAGTCAATCTTCTTGCACTGACATTCAACAAGTATTTCCGTGTGAAGGTGGTCAGTGATGACACCGCCGGAATCAATTCTCCCTGCGTGATATTAAGCAATCATTGCAGCCGTGTGGACTGGATACTTGTAGGCACAGCGCTTCGTCCAAAAAAAATAAATGCAGTGATTACCAGATATTATTATTCCATCCCTTTACTCAGGTATTTTCTGCGTAAAATGGGTGCTATCCCTAAAGATCAGTTTTCCCCCGATGTGGCAGCGATAAAGAGTATGCTTTCCACGGCAAAGCTGGGCGGAAATGTAATGCTGTTCCCGGAGGGACGCATGGCTCCCGCTGGAATGAGTGAGACCTTTGAGCGGTCCACCGTCAAGCTGCTGCGTCATCTGAAGCAGCCTGTAGTCGGTGTGCATCTGTATGGTGCATATATGACATGGCCGAAATGGGCAAGTAATCTGCGCCGCGGGAGAATGGAAATACAGCTCAAGACTATCCTCACGCCTGAGAAAATGGCTGAAATGACCGACGATGAGATTTATGAATGCATGGTCGATGAACTGAAAACCGATGAATACGCATGGCAGGCTGAAAAAAGAGTGGCATTCAAAAGCAGAAAAATGGCTGAAGGTCTCCATGATGTGCTGTTTCTTTGTCCGAAATGCGGCGCTGAACACAGGATGACTACGTGTAAAGATGTAATAAAATGTGAAAACTGCGGAAACGGAGCTCGGCTCAATAAGTATTACGACCTTATTCCCCTTGACGACAGCTGTGTGATACCGGAGCATATAGGTGCATGGTATCAGCAGCAGGTGGATCATATATGCGAACTGATAAGATCCCAGCCGGATGTTTCCATGAGTGACACTGCTGTTCTGCTCCAGACCAGCGAAAACGCATGGCTCAAACCGGTGGGTCAGGGCACTATATATGCAGACCGCAACGGGTTTACATACACGGGCGAAAGAAACGGAGAATCCTTCCGGATTAACATTCCTCTCTCTGCTATACCGGCAGTGGCATTTTCACAGGGTAAATCAATAGAGCTTTACTATCAGGGCGAGTTCTATTCCTTTGAACCTGCAAGAGCGATAGAGTGTCAGCGGTGGTCGATGTTTATTGAACAGCTGCATAACGCATACTGCAGATAATTGTTCCCGCCCGGCACGCTTTTGCATAACGACATCAGCTTCTTATGAAAGGAACCTTCTGATGCATAAGATTTGCAGATTGATAAAAAAAGCAGTTTTTTCTGCGGCAGCGGTACTTCTGGTAACAGCGATGTTCAGCGGCTGCGCAGGCAATGTCAATGGAGCAGCGAAACATTCTGACCAAAGCACTGTGCGCATGAATGAAGTTATGAGCAGCAACAGTTATTTTGCTGCGCTGCCCGATGGAAGCTGCTGCGACTGGGTGGAAATATATAACGATTCAGACGAGAGCGTTGATCTGCAAGGCTATGGCTTTTCCGACGATACCTCAAGACCGCGTAAGTGGGTTGTTCCGGAGTCGTGCATGGTGGAAGCAGGCGGATATCTGGTGATCTACATGTCCGGAATGGACTGTGTGGATGAACAGGGAAATCTGCACACCAGCTTTCGGCTTTCATCAGATGGTGAGACTTTGCTGATGAGCAATTCCGACGGAGCGCTGGTTCAGATGCTGGAACTGCCTGCGTGCGCAGTGGAAAATATATCCTACGGAATTGATGAGCGTACCGAGAAAGAAGAATACGTCTGGATGGCTGAGCCTTCTCCCGGCAGAGAGTGTAAAGGAGACACTGCGAAAAGTGCCGGAGATCTGGAGTTCAAATCAAACGGTATTATTATAAACGAGTATATGAGCAATAACTCATTTACTATATATGACCGTGACAGTGAGTACAGCGACTGGATAGAATTTTACAATCCAACTGAAGAAGATGTATCACTTGCCGGCTGTTCACTTTCAGATGACGGAATAACCGGTGAACGTTGGTTTTTCCCCGATGATGCAATGATAAAGTCAAAGGATTATCTGGTTGTTTTCTGTTCAGGGAAACAATCAGATGACAGTGGTGAGCTGCACTCATCATTCCGTCTGAGCGGAGAGGACAGCTCACTGACCTTCTTTTCTGCTTCCGGACAGCCAATGCTGTCAGTGGATCTTATCGAACTTCCGGAAAATGTATCTTACGGCATCGAGCCGGTCAGCGGAGAATGGAAACTCTTCTCCCAATCTACGCCCGGACGGGAAAACAACACCTATGCATACGCTGTTGATGCAGCAATAAAGGGATCTCCTTCCGGTGATGTCATTATAAGCGAGATAATGGCGGTGTCGTCCGGCATAGAGGAAGACACATTGACCCGTGACTATATAGAACTGTACAACACCGCCTCTCAGAAGATTTCGCTTTCGGGGTTCGGCCTTTCGGAAGATGCTGAAGGGGCGGAATTCCTTTTTCCGGATGTGACTATAGGTGCCGGAGAGTATCTTAAAGTCAGCTGCACGGGAAAAGACAACACAAAGGGATACAGCTCCGGCGAGCTGACAGCGGCTTTCAAGCTCGGTCAGGGCGGGCAGACGGTTTACCTGTATGATCAGGAGGGTCACATTGTCGATATATTTGAATCCGGCAAGCAGACTTACGGTGTAAGCCGCGGCAGACTGCCGGGTGATCTGAGCAGATGGCACTACTTTTCCCATGCAACTCCGGGAGCGGAAAATATGTTGTCGGATGTGATTGACGGTTACACTCCTCTGCCTGAGTTTTCAGTCAACGGTGGGTTTGTTGATGCAGGCTTTGTGCTTCATATCGACTCCGCAGAAGACTGTAAAGTTTATTACACCACCGACGGAAGCATGCCGAGCGAGAGTTCCGACGTTTACCGGCATGCAGACGGCATAAAAATATACCGTACAACAGTGGTAAAAGCCATTGCGGCTTCCGACGGAAAAATGATGAGTGAAGCTGTAACTGCAACTTTCTTTGTAGATGCTGACCATTCACTTTCGGTGGTGTCGCTTTCGGTGGACCCTGTTGAAATGTTTTCAGAACAGTACGGGATCTATTCCGACAGGGCTACGCTCGTTGCCTCTCAGATCAACTACAATACCGACATTGAACGCCAGTGTTCTGTTGAATATTATGTTAATCAAAAGAAGGCAGTATCTTTCAATGCCGGAGTAAGAATATTCGGCGGAGGTTCCCGCGGATTTACCCAGAAGAGTCTGGCTTTGATTCTGAGAGAAAAGTATGGAGCAAATGAAATATCTTTTCCCTTTTTTGAAGATAATGAAGTGACTGTTTTTTCGGCACTTGTGCTGAGACAGGCAGGTCAGGAATGCCAGTACAGCAAGCTGCGTGACGAACTGATGGCCAGGATAGTGAAAAATCAGGTCAACTGCGACTACATGGACATGGTTCCGGTCGCGCTTTACATCAACGGAAATTACTGGGGACTCTATTACATCCGCGAGAAGCTCAATGAGGATTACCTTGCCCACAAGTATGGTTATGATAAGGATAACATTGACATAATCAAGTATGAGCGCAATGCTTCGGCAGGTACCACAGACGATTACAATGACCTTCTCAGCTTTGCGGAAAAGAATGATCTGACCAAGGCGCAGAATTACAAGGCAATATGCGACAGGGTAAGCATTGAGTCGCTGATTGATTACTGGATATGCGAAACCTTCTGCGCCAACAACGACACAGGAAACATCCGTGCCTATCGGCACCGTACAGCGGACTGCAAATGGGGCTGGATGTTGTTTGATGTCGATAACGGGTTCTACCAGTATCTACTCTATGAGAATTCGATATACGAGCATCTGCTTGACCCGGAGGGTCACGGTATGAACGACGGCTGCAGCAATGTTCTGATACGAAAGCTGCTGGAAAATTCTGAATTCAGAGCGAAGTTTGTCTCTCGATACTGCTATCATCTCAAGAATACATTTGCTCCGGAGCGGACTCTGGCCATGCTGGATGAGTTGTCCGGACAGATCAGACCGGAAATGCCTGCGCAGTTTGAACGCTGGGGCATGCCCTCCGAGCAGACCTGGGAAAAACATCTGCAGGAGGTAACGACGTTTCTGGAAAAGAGGCCGGAGGTCATAGCAGAAAATCTCAAGCAGAATTTTCAGCTGTCCGACGCGGAATTCAGGAGAATTTACAACGCTGCATAGCAGCCGCTTTATTGCAGTGCGGTTATAGTGCGGTTATATTGAAAAAAACGCAGATGTATGGTATAATATTCTATTAGCAGACTGTCAGGTCTATGGCTCCTGACGTCTGAGCAATTTCTTAAACAAAGAAGGTAACACCGTGGACGAAAAGAAACGCGACTATTACGAAGTCATTGGCGTAGACAAAAGCGCCAGTGAGGACGAAATCAAGCGGGCATACCGCACCGCCGCTAAAAAATATCATCCGGATCTCCATCCCAACGACAAGGAGGCCGAGGCTAAATTCAAGGAAGTAAACGAGGCATATGAGGTTCTGTCCGACAAGGAAAAACGTGCCCGTTACGATCAGTTTGGTCATGCAGGCGTAGATCCCAACTACGGCGCAGGCAGTGGCTTTGGCGGCTTCGGAGGCTTTGACGGTTTCGATCTTGGTGACATTCTCGGAAGCTTTTTCGGAGGCGGATTTGGTGGAGGAGCCACACGTTCCTCCAATGCTCCAAGAAGAGGAAAGGACGTACATCAGACGGTGGTTCTTTCCTTTGAGGATGCCGCCAAGGGCTGCAAGCAGGAGGTAAAATACCGCCATGTTGAACAGTGCAGCGACTGCCGCGGCACCGGTGCTCAGCCGGGTACATCGCCAAAGACTTGTTCGGCATGCAACGGTGCAGGCTATGTGAAGAGTCAGCAGCGCACACCCTTCGGAGTGATGCAGACCCAGCATGAATGTGAGACCTGCCGCGGTACAGGCAAGATCATTGAGCATAAGTGCTCCAAATGCCGCGGCGTAGGACGAGTCGGGGTCAAGAAAACCTATAACGTGGAGTTCCCTGCAGGTATTGACGAAGGTCAGATGATAAAGGTACGCGGAGAGGGCGATGTAGGCGTCAACAACGGTCCTGCAGGCGACCTGATTGTGGAAGTGGATGTGCGTCCTCATCACTTTTTTGAGCGTGATGGATTTGATATCCACTGTGAGGTTCCTCTGACATTTGCACAGGCTGCGCTGGGAGCGGAGCTTGATGTTATGACCCTTGAAGGCACAAAGAAAGTCAAGGTTTCCGCCGGCACTCAGCCGGGAGATATCCACACCCTGCGTTCAGAGGGCATTCAGCGTCTGGGTGCGCGCGGCAAGGGTGACCAGATTATTCATTTCAACATTACTGTACCCCGTTCGCTCAACGAAAAGCAGAAGCAGCTTATCCGGGATATGGATGCTGCCATGCCAAAGCAGACGGCAAAGAAAGGTTTCTTTGACCTGTAATATTCCCGAAAGGAGGAATGTCTATGCTGCTGAAGCTCAGACCTATTCCCAAGGATTATTTATGGGGCGGTTCACGTCTGGTGGATGAATACGACGCTCCGGGTGATTCGGATAAGGTTGGAGAGCTTTGGATGCTGTCCTGCCATCCTGATGACCGCAGCCGTGTTGTAGGCGGTGTCTATGACGGGAAAAGCCTGCCGGAGGTGCTGACAAAGCATCCGGAATATATGGGTACCGACGCAAAGAAATTCAGTCGTTTCCCGTTGATGGTAAAGCTTATCCATGCCTGCGAGGATCTTTCAATACAGGTGCATCCGGATGACGACTATGCCGCCGACACGCCTGACAAGCAGGGAAAAACCGAGCTGTGGTATATTATTGATGCCGAGCCGGATGCCGAGGTAATATGCGGCGTGACCGAAGAGTTCAATCAGGAACAGTTCCGCATGGCAATACAGGATGGAAGGTTGCTGGATAGTCTGCAGCGTTTCAAGGTAAAGCCGGGAGACGTGTTTTTCATTGAGGCAGGAACCATTCATTCCATCGGAAAGGGTGTACTGCTGGCAGAGATAGAACAGAACTCCACCACAGCCTACCGCATACACGATTACGGCAGGCAGGATGAAAACGGACAGCTGCGTCCGCTGCGCATAGACCGCGCAATTGATGTCGCGATAACTGTTCCGTCAGTCTTCGCTCCGCGACCGCTAAAGCCGTCGGAAGATGTTGATTCCAGAACCGAAACACTGCTGGGCGAGTGTGAATATTTCCGCAGTGTGGCGATGGAGACCTTTATGCCGACAAGCTTTGATGTCGGAGAGGATTCCTTTGCCTCGGTTATTGTGCTTGACGGAAAAGCAAACTTTATGACTGATGAGGATACCGTTTCTGCAGCAAAGGGTGAGTCACTTTTTATCAGTGCCGGAACCGGAAAGGTCAAGGTAAGCGGAAAGGCTACGTTTATTGTTACTACGATATAGCGTGGTTTACGGGGAAAGCGAGGTCGTTATGTTTGTGAACAGTATGATGTGTCTGACCGGCTCGGCTGTGCTGAGTCCTTTCGAGCATGGCGGTAACTTTGAGCGGGCCAAAATCGACCCGCGTGCGCTGCTTGCAGAGCTTCGTGCCGAGCAGGAAGAGGTGCGAATACGCCGCCGGCAGATACAGGAAATGATATCAATGAGCAGCAAGCAGATTGAAGACTGCAGCTCAGAATCATCCGATGACCGGAAAAAAAGCGTAATCGGGTGGCTGACAGGAGCAGCGGTTGTGTTTATCTTCGGTTTGCTCTTTTCGGCAGGAGCAATGGCCACCTGCGGGGCATGCGGTTCCTTTGGAGTGAGCGGTATGCTTATTCTGATAGGTATTATTCTTTCACTGCGTGCTCTTGGAGAATACAATGATCTGAAGAAGCTGAACAAGAGTAAATCAATGCGTATGGAGCGCTATTCAAAGGAATTTGACCAGTATAACGAGAAGTTATACAACCTCAATCTTCGTGAGGCCGAGCTGGAGGAAAGCATCCGTTCTGCGCAGAAATACCTTTAAGCTCCGGCAAGGAAACCGCAATATATTTACGCACCTACTATATATAGTAATATTACATTATATAATATGCCTGCTGATATGCATCGTCGATCAGAGATGGTCATGCAGTTCGAGGGCAGAGAAAAGGAGAATACAAAATGGATAAAAGCAAATACAGCACGATGCGTGTCGTTCTGATCTTTCTGGCAATCGTATCAGTGGTTCTGGCGGTAGTGCACATCATCGGATTGACCAAGGGAGAGGATGCTGCTCAGGCAGACCTGTCAGAGTACGGATCCCAGCCCGAAGTAAGCGAGTCAGACGGTCTGATCTTTGATGACGATGCCACTCTGGAGATGGATTCCATTCCCAACTCGGCCATGGTCAGCGGCGCAGATGTCAGCATGACTGATGTGCCGGAGGTCAGCACTTCCGCGGGCGATGCCCAGTAAAATCACCGGTTTTAATAAGATACAAAATACAATCGCCGCCGGGAATTGCCGGCGGCGATTTTTCGCATAACCATGCGGGTTTTTGGCAGTTGGCGATACGGAAAACGGCCTGTAACCCTTTTGTAACAGCCCATTTCTGCAATTTTGCACAGATATAGCGGAGTTATTTAAACAAAGTTTAATAAAAGAAATGGCCAAATCGGCATAACTATTGGCTTTTTTGTACTCTGGATTTTTTGACTGGTTGATGGGAAACCGCTGTTATTGTGCATCATTCACAAAATAGTGCAGCTTAACTTATTTGACACAGCCAAATAAGTTGGTTATAATACCGACGGTCACTTGAAAAGGGGTCACTATGGCATTTGGCAGACGAGCGAAGTAAAGCTTTCTGCATGGATTTATGCCCCTGCATCCTGCCACATAAGTATCGGCGGATAGCTTAATTATTTTAGTACATGAAGGTTTACAAGAAGGTTAGGAGATAATAGTATTGAGTAAGATAACACACACTCTGCGCCGCGCTGCTGATTTCATCAGCGGACGCGTAGGAGCAAGAATGTTATTGATCCTCGGCTGCCTTATCTGCGTTTCCGTCTTTTCTCCCTATTATTCCAAGGTCAGCATCGTTGCCGACGGCAAAACGCAGACTTTTATTACCACCCGCGGAGGCAACCCGGAAGAGCTTTTTACCCAGGTTGGACTTTCTCTTGATTCCGGGGATCAGTATTTTGAATCATCCAGTGAAGACGACAACTACTCTGAGTATCGCATAGTCAGAGCATTTGATATCACCATTACCGATGCCGGTATCACCGGCACCTATGAAACCACCGGCGGAACCGTTTCCGAGGTTCTTACCAGTGCCGGCATCTCACTTCCCGACGAGGACGATATTATCAATTGTTCCGTGGATGATGAGATTTATGCATACATGGACATCGTTATTGACCGCGTGGAGTATGTTTACAATACTTCCGAGGTAGTTGTGCCCTATCAGACTCTCAAGCGTGAGACCGATTCCCTTCAGAAGGGCGAGACTGAGGTTGCTACCGATGGTGTTGACGGTCTCAAGCGTATTGAGTCACGCGTAAAATACGTCAACGGTGTGTATGCCTTCGAGGAGAACATCAGCGAAACTGTGGTCAAGCAGGCAGTTAATGAGGTCATTGATGTCGGTACTGCTGCGCCCAAGAACAATACCACAACTACCACTGCAACAGGTGTGCTTAACGCCAAGCCTACCAACGCTTCCAACAGCACTGCAGGCACCTTTACCGATGCCAGCGGGCGCACTGTAAGCTACAGCAAGGTTATGACCGGCAAGGGTACCGCCTACACAGGTGATCCCGGTGACAAGACCGCTACCGGCATGAATGTGCAGGTTGGTGTGGTTGCTGTCAATCCGGATCTCATCCCCTACGGCACCCGCCTTTATATCGTATCTGCCGATGGCAAGTATAATTACGGCTATGCTATCGCAGCTGATACCGGCGGAGCTCTGCGTCGCGGTGAGGCACTTGTAGACCTGTTCTACGATACCGAGTCTCAGTGTCGTGCATTCGGTCGCCGTGATGTCGTTGTCTACATTCTGGAAGACTGATAGATAGTTGTTGATATTTTCGCCGCTCACAAACACTGTGGGCGGCGTTTTTACGTCTTCAATAAGGCGCAATGGTAATATTTGGTGCAAAATGTGTATCTGAGACTATTTACATCTTGCAATTTGGCGATAAAAGAAGTAAAATGATATCACAAACTTATGGAGGTGCTTTTATTATGGCATACACTATTTCTTCCGATTGCATCGCTTGCGGCGCCTGCGCCGATCAGTGTCCTGTTGACGCTATCTCTGCTGGTGAGCCCACTTATGTTATCAACGCTGATGCTTGCATCGACTGCGGTAACTGCGCAACCGTTTGCCCCTTCGGAGCTCCCAAGGCTGAGTAATAAGCCAATGAGCCGTATATCGGCTGTCCATCGCGGGTCGCCGTTTCGCGCGGCCCGCGATTTTTTATAATATTGAGAAAATGCGGCAAACTGTATTTGCCGGAGTGATAAACCCGCACTGCGGGAACCCGGACGCAGCAGCGGAGGTGTGATTCATGAACGACGGGCAGATCCGTATCGAGCCGCTGGGCAACGGACGAAAAATACTGGTAAGCAAGTCTCACGGGTTTGGCACCGATGCCTTTCTGCTGGCCTCTTTTGCCTCGCCCTCTGCCAGGGAAAACGCCGTGGATCTGGGCACGGGCTGTGGCATAATTCCAACACTGTGGCTGGGCGCAGGAACGGTCAGAACAGTGCTTGGCATTGAGATCAGCCAAGAAGCATGTTCCCTTGCGCAGCGCACAATCAACGCCAACGGAGACGAACTTCGCTTCGAGGTCATGTGCATGGATATGCGTCAGCTGGTCGGAAGCGATGTGGAACGGGAACGTTTTGACATGGTGTGCTGCAATCCTCCCTATTTTACCGAAAAATCAGGCTACGTTTCTCCTGACCCTGAGCGGGCTCGTGCACGAACCTGTACCGACTGCGATGTCGACGATGTCTGTGTCGCTGCGAGGTATCTGCTGCGCTGGGGTGGACGACTGTGTATGTGCTGCCGCCCTGAGCGCCTGTGCGATGTTATATATGCCATGCGCCAGAGCGGAATAGAGCCCAAAAAGCTGCGTTTCTGCCAGCAAAGACCGGATAAGTCGCCATGGCTGGCTCTTATAGAGGGAAAACGAGGCGGAAAGCCTGCTCTTGAGATACTCCCTCCCCTCATCATGCTGAATGAAAATGGTCAGAGTTCGGATGAGGTGGAGGCAATATACGGCTGTTATCGTGATGGGAGGGGTTCAAAATAGCCGGTTCACTTGTTCTGGTGGGAACTCCCATCGG
>JAZUOR010000351.1:0-3847 GCA_045604745.1 Acutalibacteraceae bacterium
GTGCCGGTCTATTATCCCATCTCCGCCTTTGACAAGCTTCGTCTGGAGGCTCCCTATCACGCTTTCAGCAATGCCGGTCACATCAGTTACGTTGAGCTGGACGGCGACGCCTGCAAAAACCTTGATGCCTTTGAGAGCGTCATCCGCTTCATGAAGGAAGCCGGCATAGGCTACGGCAGCATCAATCATCCCGTTGACCGCGATCCCATCTGCGGCTACACCGGCGTCATTGACGACGTGTGCCCCCGCTGCGGACGCCGCGAAGGTGAGGCAGTGAGCATTGAGCGCCTTGACGAGCTGCGCAAGAAGTATCCCAACATGCCCCACATTGACATCTGCGATCTTTGCAGATAAATTATCCCGAAATCCCGCCGTAAGGCATAAGATCATTCTCAAACAGAATAATATAAAACAAAATACAGGAGGAAAATCATGAGCCAGAAGACCATCACCTGCGACGCCAACGGAATGGTCGGCGAGAATGTCGGCTTCGACCGCATCCGCCGCATCACCGGTTATCTTGTAGGAACCATCGACCGCTTCAACGATGCCAAGCGCGCCGAGGAGCACGACCGCGTAAAGCACAGCCTGACCAGCTCCAAATAACATGGGAGCTCAGCTGCGCATTGCCGGCATAGAAAACGAATCCATCGTGGACGGCCCCGGCTTCCGCCTTGCGGTGTTCGCCCAGGGCTGTCCTCACCACTGTCCCGGCTGTCACAATCCCCAGACCCATCCCTTTGAGGGTGGCAAATTGGTCGACACCGACCAGCTGCTTGACATGCTGACAGCCAATCCGCTTCTCAGCGGTATCACTCTCAGCGGCGGCGAGCCTTTCTGTCAGCCGGAAGCTTTTGCTCTCCTTGCACAACAGACACACGAAAAAGGCAAGCACGTCATGTGCTACACCGGCTACACCCTTGACCAGCTGCTCGCCAGCGAAGATACCGCCATCCGATCCCTGCTGGAGCACATTGACATTCTGGTGGACGGCCCCTACCTTGAGGCGCAGCGCGACCTGACTCTCCAGTTCAGGGGAAGCGCCAACCAGCGGCTCATAGACCTGCCAGCCACGCTCAGATCCGGCGAAGTGATTCTGTGGAAGGATCCTTACTGGGACGGGGACTGAAAAACAAAACACATCTGCGGCGCGGAGCATCGAAAGATTTGCTCCGCGCTGTTCACTGTTTATCTATTGCATCTTCACCTCATATGCAATAGAATGTATCTGAAACACAAACAGATGTAATCACAAATGCCTGCATCTTCTCGGTAGGATATGAACGGCTAACAAGGTGTAATGAATCAAACCCATCATAAGGAGTGAAAACATGAATCCACCAAAGCTATTTTATATTTTCATCTGCACTTTCTTCCCTCTGTTCTTTCTGTGTGCAATAACAGAAGCGGTCGGCGGGGCATGTCCCGAATACCGGTACTTTGCCGTTGACGCAGAAGAAAATGTGTATATCGGTCAGAAGCATGAAATCGTTGTCTATAACACACAGAGCGGCCAATCCAACCGCTTTGACGCACCAACCAACCGCGGATATAAATTCACATACATTGACCCGTACGGTCTGGTCATCTGCACCAGTTACAATTATTATGTAGTGGATATCTCCGGAAACATCACCCTTAAGCTTCCGGTCACCGATGACAACCGCAGTCTTTCCTACGGAATACCTTCGAGAAGCTTTGTGTCCGCCGACGGAACAAGGTACATAATGAAAGACCGGTTTCTTCGCACCAGCATATTCCGTCTGGATGGCAGCGAAAAAACTGAATTATTCAGAATGCCTCTCAATGATTATGTTATCAGACTGCTTAAGGCTCTGAATTGCGCGAACGCTGCTGTATCTGTTCCCGTTATCGCGTACCTGTGGATAAAAAGCAAAAAAGAGGAAGCACATGAACGAGCATATTCTCATCGTTGACGACGAAAAGGAAATAGCCGATCTGGTGGAGATATATCTTGCCGGGGAAGGCTTCACTGTGCACAAATTCTACGACGGCACCGCCGCCCTTGAGTGCATCGGGTCGCAGACGCTGGATCTTGCTCTGCTTGACGTGATGCTTCCCGGAACAGACGGCTTTGAACTGTGCCGCAGGATACGGGAAAAGCACACCTTTCCGGTCATCATGCTCACCGCACGTGTGGAAGACATGGATAAGATCAACGGCCTTGCCATCGGTGCGGATGATTACATAACCAAGCCCTTCAATCCCCTTGAGGTGGTAGCGAGAGTCAAGGCTCAGCTGCGCCGCTATACCCGCTACAACAGCAGTATCCGGCAGAGCGCGAGGATATACGACAGCCGCGGGCTCATTGTCAATTATGATTCTCACGAATGCTCACTCTTCGGTCAGCCGGTATCTCTCACGCCCATCGAGTTTAAAATACTCCGGCTGCTGTGCGAAAACGCCGGTCGGGTAGTATCCTCCGAGGAGCTCTTTGAAAAGGCATGGGGAGAAAAATACCTCGACAGCAACAACACGGTCATGGTGCACATCCGCCGCCTGCGTGAAAAGCTGCATGAGCCATCCCGCAAGCCCAGATTCATAAAAACCGTATGGGGAGTCGGATACAGGATAGATGAATAAATGGAAGAATTTCACCGACAGTGCCAGCCGCTTCGGTCAGTGGCTGATTGAACCGATCGGCGGTCTGAAAACCGAGCTGCGGGAGCTATGGACAGAGGTGCAGGAAAACAGCACCGCCCGCCGGGAAGAACGTCAGCACCGCAGGGATCGCCACCGGATGCGCCGGACCATATATCGCCGTCAGCTGCTGCGCATGGTCATTTTCACAGCGGCGTACTGGGGCTTTGCATGGCTGTGCAACGCTATTCCTGAGCTGTACAATCTGGCTGAGGAGCTGCTTGTTGCGCTGTTCATGGTACTGCCCGGTGAGCAGTACCTGCACAATGTGCCCAGCACGATGATCACCATCTACATCGCAATAATGCTTATATGGCCCCTGTCTGCCCTGCGCAGAGCCGCCAATTATCTCGACCGGGTGTACGACTATGCCGACCGTCTTCTTGACCGTGACAACGAACCGCCGGTTCTGCCCTCCGCGGTGCATGAGCTGGACATAAAGCTGCGCGGCGTGCGCCTGTCGGTGCTGCAGAGCGAACAGCTGGCAAGAGAATCAGAACAGCGCAAGAACGACCTTGTGGTCTATCTTGCCCATGACCTGAAAACGCCTCTTTCCTCGGTCATCGGCTATCTTACACTGCTGGAGGAGCTGCCCGACCTGCCCCTTGAACAGCGGGCAAAGTACACCTCCATTACACTCGACAAGGCCTATCGTCTGGAGCAGCTCATCAATGAGTTCTTCGACATAACCCGCTTCAGCCTGCAGACTATTGAGCTGGAGCACAACCGCATCGATCTTTCCATGATGCTCATGCAGCTGGCTGACGAATTCTATCCGGTGCTTGAGGAAAAGAACCTGACCGTTCAGCTCCATGTGCCGCCCAGACTGATGATGACCGGCGACGCGGACAAGCTGATGCGGGTCTTTGACAATCTTCTGCGCAACGCCGTCAGTTACAGCTACGAACACACCTGCATAACTCTCACCGCCCGACGTATGGAAGACAGCGCAGAGATTATCTGCACCAACACAGGCGACCGCATTCCTCCCCAGAGCCTTGAGCGGCTGTTTGAAAAATTCTTCCGGGTGGACAGCGCCCGTCACAGCGGTTCGGGCGGCTCCGGTCTGGGCCTTGCCATCGCCCGGCATATCATCGACCTCCACGGCGGAGAAATATCCGCCGAGAGCACCGATGAATACACCCGGTTCCGCATAGTTCTGCCGCTGAAGGTATCGCAGGAATCT
>JAZUOR010000352.1:0-9197 GCA_045604745.1 Acutalibacteraceae bacterium
TTATGGATAAGGTGCTGGACTACATTGAAGTTCGCAGGCAGTGCGGTACGGGCAGGAAGAAACTTATGTATCTTGAGCGGATGGCGGCAGAAATGGTTGCCAACCAATGCCTGATCTATCTCAGCTATCCTGCCTCGGAAGGTACAAAAGAGAAATTTATCAGCCTTGAAAACCGGCTGAAAGAAAAATATACAGGCGTATACAATGCGGTAAGTCATCCTGCAGTAAAGCTGCTGAGGAAGACAGATTATGCGTTGTTTTCTGTTGCCGGTCTGGCGGTAAGACTGACCAGAAAGTAAATCTCCAATCAGGAAAAATCAACCCAAGGAGGCCGCTGAAGAGCGGTGATGCAAAATGATTAAATATCTTGTCAGGCACACTAAAGGCTTTTTGGATTATAAGGATCTGCTGGTACAGCTTGTTACCCGTGATCTCAAGCTGAAATACCGGCGCAGCGTTCTCGGATATCTGTGGAGTGTTCTTAGTCCGCTGATGATAATGGCGGTTCAGGTGGTCGTTTTTTCACAGATGTTCAAGCGGAATATCCCGAACTTCCCGGTGTATCTGCTGTCCGGTCAGGTGTTGTTCAATTTCATGAATCAGTCCACACACATGGCAATACGCTCGATACTGGACAGTGCTTCTCTTATCAAGAAGGTATATCTGCCGAAGTATATTTTCACTGTGTCCAGAATTACCAGCGGTCTGATTGACCTTGTGTTTTCTCTGGGAGCACTGATTGTGGTCATACTGTTGACAGGCGTAGGCTTTTCATGGCATTTTCTGCTGTTTCCGCTGGTGCTTGTTCAGCTGTATGCGTTTTGTCTGGGACTTGGCTTGTTCCTTGCTCAGGCCAATGTCTTTTTCCGTGATATTCAGTATATCTACACAGTAGTAACCACTGCGTGGCTCTATCTGACTCCGATATTCTACGACATCGAGTTCCTGCCGGTTCAGCTGCAGAGCTTGGTGAGATGGTGCAATCCCATGTTCTACTATGTGGATCAGTTCCGCAGTCTTGCGCTGTACCACTGCCTGCCCGACACGCAGATGGTGATTGCCGGATGCGTTGCTGCGGTGGTGGTGCTTCTTCTGGGCGGCATCACCTTTGCCCGCAAGCAGGACGACTTCATTCTTTATATCTGACAGGAGGGCGACATGAGCAAGAAAAAGAAATCTTCCGCGCCGGCTCCGCTGCCCTCTGATGTTGCCATCAGAGTCAGTGATGTTACCATACGCTTCAATCTTGCAAGCGAAAAGGTGGACAATCTCAAGGAGTACGTTATCAAGCTGCTGAAAAAGCAGCTGCTCTTTCAGGAGTTTTTTGCTGTAAAGGATGTTTCCTTTGAGGTGAAAAAAGGTGAAGCGTGGGCTTTGGTGGGAACCAACGGTTCGGGTAAATCAACCATGCTCAAGGCCATCAGCGGCATACTGCGTCCCTACAAAGGAAGCATACAGATCAAGGGCTCCATTGCTCCGCTCATCGAACTTGGTGCTGGTTTTGACGACAACCTGACTGCCCGTGAGAATATTTATCTGAACGGAACAGTGCTGGGACATACCAAAAAATTCATGGATGCTCACTTTGACGAGATTGTGGAGTTTGCTGAGCTGGGCGAATTCCTCGATTCTCCCATCAAGAATTATTCATCGGGTATGAAGGCGCGTCTTGGATTTGCTGTGGCAACCATGGTGCGGCCGGAGATACTGATAGTAGACGAGGTTCTTTCCGTAGGCGACTACAAATTCCGACAAAAGTGTGAGGAACGAATGACCGAGATGCTGTCCGGAGGCACAACGCTGCTGTATGTTTCACATGATATCAACACTGTGCGCCAGCTGTGCACTCATGCGGTCTGGCTGGACAAGGGAGTGGCGAAGATGGTTGGAACGGCAGACGAGGTCTGCGATGCGTACATGGGAGGAAAGTAACATGATACTGCAATATGTAACGCTGCCGGACGAGGATATCTGTGACTGTCCGGAAATGTTTTACCGATGTTCCTATGGCGGGGCTCTGCTTGAGAGCGACTGCATTTCGCTTGAACTGGGCGATAAGGTGAGCTTTGACACCTACTTTGGATGCTTCTGTTCTGACCGCTGGCTGAAATATACAACTGTCGGCAGCTTTTATATCAGCGTAAAGGCGAGAGGAAAAGCACGTTTTACCGTGATGCGTCGCTGGGTGGAAAATGGCGAGTTCCAGGACGAAGCGGTGTTTGAAGAAACGGTGAACTTTGACGGTGAAAGCTGGCACTCTGAGGATATCCGTCTTGAGGAGGCGAGTGTATATTCTTTTTCCTTTGCGCCAACCGGTGAGCGCTTCAGCTTTTACGGCGGAGGCTACTGCACCGATGAGCATCCGACCTCACAGGTTCGCATAGCTTTGGGAATTGCCACATACAAAAGAGAACAGGCGCTGCGCCGCACTCTTAATATGCTTGCGTGCAATGTGTTCAATGAAGGCTCCATGCTTAACGGAAAGCTGAAGGTCATCGTTTCGGATAATGGCGGCACTCTCAAGGAGGGGACAAGCAGGGACGGAAATGTCCGCATTGTTACCAACCGTAACCTCGGAGGAGCGGGCGGCTTCACGCGAACCATTCTGGAGGCTGTAAAGGACGGAGGGTTTACGCACGTTCTGCTTGCCGATGATGATGCAAACATCAGCCCGATATCCCTTGAGCGCACATACACGTTCCTTTCCTTGCTTCGTCCCGAACATGCCGACCTTACGGTGGGAGGAGCTTTGCTGCGGGAGGATATACCCTGGCTCCAGTACGAAAACGGTGGAGACTGGAAGGGCGGACCCATGGATGTTCATGGGCACGGTCTTGATCTGCGCCGTGTGGCGGATGTAATTACCAACGGTGCGGACACACGTCCCATTGACTACACCGGCTGGTGGTACTGCTGCATTCCGTTGGTGCGCATCAAGCAGATCGGACTGCCGCTGCCGCTGTTCATACACAGGGACGATGTTGAATACGGTCTGCGATGCGGCAAGGTGACTACCTTGCCGGGCGTATGTGTGTGGCATGAAGCCTTTGAACTGAAAATGTCGGGCACGTCGGAGTATTACGATCTGCGAAACACTGCCATAGTCAACGCAATGCACGATTTCAAGGATGGCGGAACGGTGCTCACACACTATCTTAACAAACGCGTGCTGATAAATCTGCTTACCTGCCGGTATAAATACGCTCAGATGAATCTTGATGCCGTCAGGGACTTCCTTAAGGGCTTTGACGAGCTGCGTTCCACTGATGCCATAGAGCTGCACCGCAGGCTTATGGAGCAGGATTATAAGCTTACGGATATTTCGGAGCTGTCCGGCTATCGCTCTGTTGCAAACGCTGAAAAACAGTTCGAGGAGCAGAAGCGTGAGTGTACATCAGGTCAGCAGCGCAATCTGCTTGAGGGACTAAAGGAAAAATCACTGGATGTGCTGTCAATTGCAGGTCTGGGTGGCATATTGCCCAACAAAAAGGAGACCATTCTTGCGGTCAATCCCTCACCGGTGCGCCGTTGTTTCCGTGCCGGCAAAATAATCCATTGCACCATTGACCGCCGGGGCTATGAGGTAGAGCGCAGTAAGGATGAGCAGAAGCGGCTGCTTGAGGAATACAGGCAGGTGGCTGCACTCATCAAGGAAAATTACAGCCGTGTTGCCGCCGAATACAGAGCCCGCAGCGGAGAGGTCCGCACAGCCGGCTACTGGCGCAGCGTTTTCGGAATATCCAAATGACGGCAGACATGTCGGGCTCAATGTACATGATATAGCCGTGAACCGGTAAAATGCTGTTCACAATGACAAATATGTGCAGTAAGGGATTATAGCATTGACACGTCTTCGCTGTTTGTGTATAATCCTGTTTGGGCGGCAGTGAGCCGCGGAATATGCCCGACACTGTGCATAATTCTGCAAAAGACGGGCAATAATAAATGATACTGTAAGGAGTAAAAGAAAATGAAGAAAATTGTTTCCATTATCATGGCAATGACCATGCTGCTGGGCCTGTGTGCCAGCGGCGGCGAAGCTCAGTCCGAAGGCAAGAAGATTGAGGGCGATCTGATCAGCGTTATCAATCAGGTTTACGCTGCTGCAGACCTGGATGCCGACACAAAGGAAGCTTTCAGCTACCACATGATCGAGCCGGTTACCGAGGAGATGGAAGAGTATCTGCTGGGCACCACTGAGCTGGAGTACACTGAGGCTGCCTATGCTATGCCCATGATGAATGCTGTTGCTTATCAGCTCAACATGTTCCGCATCGACGAGTCTGCCGATGTTGAGGCTTTCAAGGCTGCTGCCGAGTCTTCCTTTGACACCGGCAAGTGGGTTTGCGTCATTCCTGAAAAGGTCGAGACTGTCAACGTCGGCAATGTTGTCATGTTTGTTGCCGGTGAGTCCAACACTGTTGACGCTCTTGTCGCTGCTTTCCAGAGTCTGGGTCAGTAATTTTACCGTCAAACCATACGATCAGCGCGGCAGTTCCGTTTCCTACCGGAATTGCCGCGTATTGTTTATCAGTTTATTTTTTGAGAGGTAAGGATCATGCTTTTTTCCAGCGTCAGCTTTCTTTACGGCTTTCTGCCATTGGTTCTGATCCTGTATTACGCCATTCCGAAGAGATTCAGAAACCTGCTGCTGCTTATCGCAAGCTTGTTTTTCTATTTCTGGGGAGAGCCGGTTTATTCGTTGCTGATGATAGCGTCTATAGCTTCCGGCTACGTTCACGGATTGCTTATTGAAAAATACAGAGGAGGCAAGGGCGCAAAGATCGCATTTGTGTCCTCGCTTGTGCTGAGCATAGGGGCGCTGGGAGTGTTCAAGTATGCAGATTTCTTTGTTGACAGCTTCAACGCGGTTTTTGGTATGTCAGTACCGCTGCTCAGGCTGGCTCTGCCTCTGGGAATCAGCTTTTATACATTCCAGATACTCAGCTACACTATCGATGTCTACCGCGGTACGGCGGCTCAGCGGGATTTTGTCGCCTTTGGTGCATATATATCCATGTTCCCTCAGTTGGTTGCAGGTCCTATTGTGCGCTACAGTGATGTTGAGCATCAGTTGTTTAACAGAGAATACGGATTTGCAAAATTCGCTCTTGGTGTGCGCAGGTTCATCATCGGTCTGTCAAAAAAAGTTCTGCTGGCAAACACATTTGCTGAGCTTACAGCGAATGTGGCAGCCATAGATCATCCTGACGTACTGGCGTGCTGGCTGAGTGCGGTCGGATTTACTCTTCAGATATATTTTGATTTTTCGGGCTATAGTGACATGGCTCGCGGACTTGGCTCCATGCTGGGATTTGAGTTCCCTCAGAACTTCAACTATCCGTACCTTTCGGCAAGTGTGTCGGAATTCTGGAGGCGATGGCATATTACCCTTGGCTCATGGTTCCGCGACTATGTGTATTTCCCTCTTGGCGGAAGCAGAGTCGATTCTAAGTGGAGGCTGGCGTTTAACCTTGCCGTGGTGTGGGCGCTGACCGGCCTGTGGCATGGAGCTTCGTGGAGCTTCGTGGTCTGGGGAATGTATTTCGGTCTGTTTATCATAGCGGAAAAGCTTCTGCTGGGTAAGCGTATTGAAAAAATCACCAGATGGGTACGCGTTCCGCTGACTCTGCTTATAGTTGTTGTGGGCTTTGTCATCTTCAATGCTCCTACTCTTGCTGATGCCGGGCGACAGCTTGCCGGTATGTTTGCAATAAATACTTTGCCGTCTTCGGAACAGTCGGTGTTTGAATTGTGTGACTATGCTGTGGTGATTATTATGGGAATCATTTTTGCCACACCGCTGCCTTGCGTGATATACCGGGGCATAAAGGAGAATACAACCGCCGCAAAGGTGATGGAGGCACTTGAACTCCCGGCTGTACTTGCACTGCTCTGCGTGTGTACGGCGTATCTTGTGGATGGGTCGTTCAACCCGTTCCTGTATTTCAGATTTTAGGAGGCGGCCATGAAAACTAACATCAAAGATACCGTGACAGCTATAGGGTTTATGGCTGCGCTGGTTCTGGCTCTTCTGATGAATATTATACTTCCGGACAAAGAAGTCTCCGAGGCCGAGCGAAGAATTCTGGAGCAGAAGCCTGAGCTGACAGTACAGTCTGTGCTGGCAGGGGACTACTTTGAGGAGCTGGAGGATTATGCACTTGACCAGTTCCTTCTGCGTGATCCGCTGAGAACGATCAAATCTGCTGTGCGGCTTGGAGTTTTTGGTCAGCTGGAAAGCAACGATCTGTTTATCCGTGACGGAGGCATCTTTAAGCTCTCGCCTCAGCTCAACGAAAGCGCGGTGGAGGTAAACTGCGGAAAGCTTGTGTCGGCAGCACAGTCGATACTTCCGGATGCGGACATGTATTATGCCGTCATTCCGGAGAAAAATGCTGGTCTTGCCGGCGGAGTCTATCCGGAATTCGACCGTGACCGGTTCGGTGCGGTGGTGGAACGCAGTATGATGAGAGTGCAGAAGATAGATATATCCGATTTGCTGACTATTGACGATTATTACCTTACTGATCCCCACTGGAAGCAGGAATGCATTTCGGATGTGGCAGACCGCATCCTTGTAATGATGGGGAGTCCGGCTATACCGGAGGGCGAACTGAACGTGCAGAGCGCGGCTTCGTTTTTTGGCACCTATCACGGGCAGCTTCCGTTGAATGTTGATATGGATAAACTCTGCTATATGACGAGCCATAAGATTAGTTCTGCGACCGCTCATAACTATGAAACGGGCAGGACAGGCAGTGTTTACAACGAAGAAAAGCTGTCTGCGATGGATCCATACGATTTTTATCTCGACGGAGCCTGTGCTCTGATAAGGATAGAAAACCCGTCAGGTGTGGAGGGGAGAGAGCTGGTGATGTTCCGCGATTCCTTCGGCAGCAGCATAGCTCCTCTGCTTCTGGGAGATTATTCGGCAGTTACACTGGTTGATCTGCGCTATATGTCTTCGACTTTGCTGAACCAGTATATCACCCCTGCTCAGGACACCGACGTGCTGTTCCTCTACAGCGAAACCATTCTCAATAACAACGGAGTGTTCAGATAAAAGCAAAGCGGCTAACATTGTGGATTGCACCACATGTTAGCCGCTGATTTTATAATATTCTTGCAGATTACTCGTTCTTGCCGCCAAGGAGGTCCTTGGCCTTGTCCAGCAGACCGCCAAGTTTGTCGTTGTTGAGCAGACCGGCAAGCTTGTTTTCGCCGTCTTCGTCGTTGCCGTCAAGCTTATCCTTGATAACGTCAACAATGTTGTCAAGAGCACCGTCCGGCAGGTCAATGCTGCCAACCAGTCCCTTTATGGTCTCGATGGGATCAGCCTTGAAGTTTGCACGCAGATTTTCGTCGCTCTTGAATTTTGCGACAATCTCCTCGATTTTGTCTTTCAAGGTTTCAATGATATTGTCCATTTGTGAAGTGCCTCCTGTATTTGGTTTATTTCAGAATATCACATCACAATATGCAAAGTCAAGTGATGTAGTTTTGATATTTTGGATATATGCAGAAAATACAAGTGGCTGTACAAACAACCGTGGCACAGCATAGCGAAGTACAAAAATCTGGATGAGGGGGACAGTGAACAGTAAGACATCATGTCTATCCCGCGCTCGGCAGCAGAGTTGTTTCATCAATCAAGTCGACGGACATCAGAAAAGTGCTCAACGATCAGATGCTGAACGGTTACGCATACACCACGGTAAAGAAAACGCACAGCCTGCTCCGTGACTACTTAGAATACCTGACAGTGCAGGGGGGCACGAAAAATGAGCAGCATACTGATATTCAAGTGTTTCAATTAATAAGTTTGAAATAGTTAGTGCAGTAGGTGTTATTAGGACTTGGAAGACTTGATTTTGCTCTTGAATAGCCCTTTTAATTTTTCCTTGCCCTCTTTTGTTGAAAGCTCCGAACTATCGAATTCTCCTTTATAAACCGCTTCCATGAGCAATATGTACGCTTCACCCAATGCTGTTGTTAGTAATCCGGCAGTGGTTCCGGAAATAGTACCTCCGGTGATCGTACCCGCTCCGGGGACTAACTTGAGCAGATTTGAAACAATAGTTTTACCGGCAATAGTTGCTCCACCTGAGCCAAGAGCAGAAGAAACAAATGCAGTTATAAGACTTTTGTTAACGTCAAGACCAAAAATTGCTGTAATACTGGCTATCATAGTAACTTGCGTCGGTATTAATAAAGCACAATCCGAAAAAGGAATTGGAGAGAATCCCTCACCGAACGCAACGGCTGTTGCCGCAACTACTGCGGCTTGTGCTTTACGTTTTTTTTCTTCCAGTGAAGCTATTTGAACGTTCTGCAAAGTATCCTGAAGCTCGTCTGGAAGGATTTCACTCATGACTTGAATGAGAGTATCAAGGCCATAGGCTTTTATTGTAGGATAATCATCGTCGATTTCATAGTCTGCTGCTAAAACTGGAATGACCTGAGCAACATCTAAATTCTCATTGAGGATTACGTTTTTTAATTCCTGCGCTTTTTTCTTTGAAAATGATTGAGTTAACACAATAATTACAGGCACCTGTGTAATTTTGTTTTCCTCTGAAAATGCTTTTAGCCATTCAATTTCTTCAGGCTCAATACGGTTTGACGCAGTATTGATACAGTACCATATGCAATGTATGGTATTGTTTACATCCTTGGAAGCAAGTCCGGTCTGGATGGTATCAATAATTTCCTGCTTTACTTCTGATTGCGCATCCTTTCCTAACTCGAATCCACGAGTATCGTATATTTGCAGGGGGAAATCATTTTTTTTCAGCAGACGCATATGTTTTGTAACTGGTTTGCCGATGCCGGTTTCGGCTAAGTTTGAACGAAATACACCGTTAATAAGAGTGCTTTTTCCGACACCGGTTTTACCGGCGACAATGATGTTAAGCGTCTTGAGGTTTCGGATCCTTTCATTGATAGCCTTAATACAGTCTGCAGCAATTTTATCGATTCTGATGTCCAAGCGTTTTCACTCCTTTGCTTAATAAGCGGAGTCATAAATAACTCAAAATATATGTTTTTTCGCGAAAATAGAACAATTAAGTTTATATGCATTATAATATCATAATGTGTATAGCTTATCAACGATATTTATGATGTTCTAATGATGTACCGGACGGATTCGGTGTATTCATTACCACAAACTGCGGAAAATTGATGCTTTAAAC
>JAZUOR010000353.1:0-2279 GCA_045604745.1 Acutalibacteraceae bacterium
CAAGAAGATGTCTTTGGCTCAGATCGCCGACTATATCGCTGATTCCGTTGCCAACCGTGCAGCCAAGGGCTGGAACTTCGGTGTTGCCATCATCCCTGAGGGCATCGTCGAGTTCGTTCCTGAGTTCTCCGTACTGATTGCTGAAATCAATGAGCTGCTTGCCGGTGAGAAGACCGCCGAGTTCAATGCTCTGCCCACCTGGAAGGAAAAGTATGCCTTCATCCAGAACGGCCTGTCCAAGGAGGCCATGTCCGTTTTCGCCATCCTGCCTGAGAGCATCCTGCAGCAGCTGTTCCTTGAGCGCGATCCTCACGGCAACGTGCAGGTTTCCCTCATCGAGTCCGAAAAGCTGTTCTCCGCTCTGGTAAAGGACAACCTGGCCGCACGCAAGGCTGCCGGCAAGTATAACGGCAAGTTCTCCGCTCTGCACCACTTCCTCGGCTACGAAGGCCGCTGCGCATTCCCCTCCAACTTCGATGCTGACTACTGCTATTCCCTGGGCTACAATGCCTTCATGCTCATTCAGTACGGCTACACCGGATACCTTTCCAAGGTTTCCAACCTGTCCAAGCCTGCTGAGGAGTGGGTCGCCGGCGGTATGCCCATCACCAAGATGATGAACATCGAAAGAAGAAACGGCGAAGACAAGCCTGTTATCCGCAAGGCTCTGGTTGAGCTGGAGGGCAAGCCCTTCAAGTTCTTCGAGGAGCACAGAGACGAGTGGGCTCTTGAGACCTGCTTTGTTTATCCCGGTGCCATCCAGTACTTCGGTCCTGCCGAGGTATGCGACCTGACCACCAGAACTCTGGCTCTGGAAAAGGGCGAGTAATCCGGATACAATAGTATAATCATGTGTGGAGCTGCCGCGTGCTTTCTGTTCTGCGGCAGCTCCCGTTTTTTTGTTGGCAAAACACCCTGCTGTGCATATGCAGCCTGCTTTGATTTATGAGCTTGCACAGGTATGATACAATGAAAACAAGCATGGTCTGTTCTGTATAAATTTCTGCTGAACCAAAGGGGAATGAACAATGGAGCGCAACGTAAAACTGACTGTTGGAGCAATCATAGCCATAGTGAAGGAGCAGTACCTGTCGTACGGAGCACAAGCCCTGTATGTTGATGACGACTGGCACATCTATCACAGCGAAGATAACGGACTGAAGCCTGATACCGTCTGCTGTGTCACCGCTCCGCCTGATTTTGACGAAGATAGCGACGAGGAAATCATTCCGGAGTATGCAGCTGAAAACGGAATGACATATTCACTTCTGCCTGAAATCGTTCAGGATGTTGTGATTGCAGCTGTTGAGCGCAAAAGAGACGCAGATGCCGAAGAAATGATTAAGGCATTGAACTACTATCTTGAAAACGATAATTTTATGCCGATATAAAGAATAATCGGTACATGCTTTGTAATACGTCGTAAGATTAAAAGCCTTAACCGCAGTCTCAGACCTGCGGTTAAGGCTTTGCCTTTATATCCACATATTGCCTGTGTCATTGAAATGAAGGGCATTATAACTCTGCCTTCCACCAGCCACGGACAAAAATCCGCACACCGTACTCCCTGATATAGGAGCGCCGCACAGCGCGTGCCGCACCGGAGATTTTTTCGTGGCCATCCACACCGGAGTACAGTACCCTGCCGGTGCAGGTCAGCAGCCAATCTGCCTTTTCTGACGCAGCGCGGCTCAGCCACGGGCATTGCTCTTTGACTCGCCGGCAGAATTCTTCGGCAGTTTCGCTGCTGTCCCGTCTGATGCCGCATGCAGAAAGAGCCCACATAAGGCTGTGGCAGCGGCGCAGAACGAGATATCCGGCTCTGTCTCCGTGCTTTTTTGCCAGACGAATCCTGCTGGCAATGCGCCGCGCAAAGGGGCGTGAAAGAAAAAACAGCGCGATCGCTGCGGCTATGGCAGAGTATGTGTACAGCAGAGTCCTTTTCAGGCCGGCAAGGTTTTTTCCGGAGAAAAGTCCGGCTTCTTCCGGTTCAGACTCTACTTCGGCGGTATCATCCTGAGCGGCAAATGCAGGAGCGTTTGCCGGAACAGGGTCGCAGACCACCCAGCCTCTGCCTTCGATATACAGTTCAGCCCATGCGTGAGCGTTGGCGTTGCTTATCCGGATGATATCCTCGTCGCTGTCCGGCACGGCATAGCCTATCACAATGCGTGACGGTATGCCCTCGCATCGGGCAAGCACCGCCATTGCGCTGGCAAAATACACACAGTACCCTTCGCGGGTGGAAAAGAGGAAATGGTCGACAAAATCGCTGTCTG
>JAZUOR010000354.1:0-2785 GCA_045604745.1 Acutalibacteraceae bacterium
GCTGGATGTGCTGGTGGTTGCGCCCTGTACCGGCAACACGCTCGCAAAACTGGCGCTGGGTGTGACCGATACGCCGGTCACCATGGCAGCAAAGGCTCACCTGCGCAACGGGCGGCCTCTGGTGCTGGCTGTTGCCACCAACGACGGCCTTGCGGCATCGGCAAAAAACATCGGCCAGCTGATGAACACGCAGAATGTATATTTCGTTCCCTTCGGGCAGGATGACAGTGCGGGCAAGCCCAACTCGCTCATTGCGCATTTTGAAATGATACCCCAAACAATACAGGCGGCCATGGAAGGCAGACAGCTCCAGCCGCTGCTGCAATAGCCAAAGAAACGCCCCGGAAGGACAGTCCTTTCGGGGCGTACTGCTGTGCAGATATGACTTTTCTCTATGACGCGGTCAGGAAAATATTTCACAGGTCGGTCAGAAAAATCTCCGGGACCTGCTGTCTGCGGAACTTGTGGCGGGCGACTTTGGTAATCGGAATCTCAAATGAATTATCCCGTCGGGGATAC
Source organism: Acutalibacteraceae bacterium (assembly GCA_045604745.1). GTDB lineage: Bacteria > Bacillota > Clostridia > Oscillospirales > Acutalibacteraceae > SIG598. Next base: position 520 of record JAZUOR010000354.1, read on the forward strand.
TTTACGTTCAGGATGTTTTCGTACAGGTCTGAAATGAATCTTGTCCAGTCGGTCGGGCTTTCGTCTGCGAAGGAACCGCTCAGATAGCCGTACCCGTCAGTAATACTAATTTCAAATAAGGTTGCCAACAAAAATCCTTCACGTCGACTGAAATCGGAGTCTTCCGCTCGGATTATTGTAATAACCTTATAATTTGAAATTAGTATAAGATAAAAATTTCCAGCGCCAGTGCAAGGTCACACTCAGGGGCATTAAGCACTTTTTCCGGAAAGGAAAGACCGTCGTCCCGGTTATATTCCTGTATCGCTTGTTTCATAGCATCGTATTTCATGCAAACACCTCGCAAAAAGAGTGCCATGAGCAGAACTCACGGCACTCTCGTGTATTGCTGAGATTACTTCAGACCCAGAGTTTCGAGCACGACATCGCTCATCTTCTCGCGGTCGCACAGCTTGTCAAAGCGCACTTCCTTGCTTCTCAGCTCGGCCAGCTGTTCGGGAATGGGCGCGCAGCTCATGACTGCCAGCTCATCAATGATATCGAATTCGCTGCGGCTGGGATCAACCTCGGACAATGCACCCAGAACGCTGGGAGCGAACTTGTAGGGGTTGGCGGTGGAGGCTACGATGACCGGGGTCTCGGTGTCGCCGGTGGCGGCAACATACTGGTTGTAGACGTTGAAACCGACGGAGGTGTGGGTGTCGCACAGATAACCGTAATCGTCGTATATGTCCTTGATGGTGGCCTTGGTGCCTGCATCGTCGCAGCATCCGGCCCAGAAGATATCTCTGAGCTTGGCCTTGACATCGTCGTCCACTTCATAGCGTCCGGTGGCGGCAAGCTCTGCCATCCACTTGCTGACCCGTGCGCTGTCGCCGTCGGTCAGGTGGTAGATAAGACGCTCAAGGTTGCTGGAAATAAGGATATCCATAGAGGGAGAGATGGTGGTGTGGAATTTGCGGTTGCGGTCGTACACACCGGTGTTGATAAAGTCGGTCAGAACGTTGTTGGCGTTGGAAGCGCAGATGAGCTTCTTTACAGGCAGACCGAGCTGCTTTGCGTAGAAAGCGGCAAGAATGTTGCCGAAGTTGCCGGTGGGGACAACGATGTTGACCTGCTCGCCCTCGTAGTCCATCTTGCCGCTGCACATAAGATCGAGATAAGCGGAGATATAGTAGACGATCTGAGGAACCAGACGGCCGAGGTTGATGGAGTTGGCAGAGGAGAACTGCATCCCGTTGGCGGCCAGAGTCTCCTTGATCTGCGGGTCAAGGAAAATGTTCTTCACGCCGGTCTGAGCGTCGTCAAAGTTGCCCTTTACGGCGCAGACACCAACGTTGGCGCCTTCCTGAGTGGTCATCTGCAGCTTCTGGATGTTGCTCACGCCCTCGTCGGGATAGAACACGATGATGCGGGTGCCGGGCACATCGGCAAAGCCCTCAAGAGCTGCCTTGCCTGTATCGCCGGAGGTGGCAACAAGAATGATGACTTCCTTGTTGGAACCGGTCTTGAGAGTGGCCTTGCGCAGCAGCTGAGGAAGCAGCTGGAGAGCCATGTCCTTGAAAGCGCAGGTGGGACCATGCCACAGCTCCAGAACATATTCCTTGTCGGTCAGTGCATGGAGAGGAGCAACGGAACCGTCCTCGCAGAACTTGTCCTCGTAGGCCTGAGCGACGCACTCGCGCAGTTCAGACTTGGAAAAGTCGGTGAGGAACTCGCTGAGAATATCAACTGCGCGCTCGCAGTAGCCTGCGCTCATGACGCGGGTGAGGTCGGCGTAGTCATACACCGGCAGCTCAACGGGAACGTACAGACCACCGTCCGGGCTGATGCCGGTGGCGATGGCTGTGGCCGAATCAACGCGTACGGAAGAATCGCGTGTGCTTGTATACTGCATGATAAAACCTCCATATGATCAGCCGAGAGCGGCGGAGAAGAATCGCTTGGCATTGCCGAAGAAGATGTCCTCCACAAGACTTTCGGAATAGTTGGCTTTAAGGAATCGTTCGCAGAGAGCGGGGATGGACTCGATGCCGGTTATGCCATCGGGCATATCGGTGCCGTCAAAATCGGAACCCATGCATACGGTCTTTTCACCGCCCAGGGAGAGGAAATGCTCGGTGTGGGCGAGGATATGGTCGGCGGTGGCGTCGCCCTTTTCCTCGAGAAATTCGCGGCAGAAGTTGATGCCCACCAGACCGCCCCGGTCACGAATGACGGCAAACATCTCGTCGGTGAGATTTCGCCGGTGGAGTCGGGGGCCAAG
>JAZUOR010000355.1:0-4505 GCA_045604745.1 Acutalibacteraceae bacterium
GCATTGGTGTTACCGATATAGACCCGCTGAGGTACAATCTCCTTTTTGAGAGATTCCTCAATCCCGAGCGTGTGAGCATGCCCGACTTCGATATCGACTTCTGCACCGAACGGCGGCAGGAGGTCATAGAGTATGTCCGCAGCAAGTATGGCTTTGACTACGTTTCCATGATTGTCACCTTCAATACCATGGCGGCCAAGAACTCCATCCGGGACGTTGCAAGAGCCATGGGCATACCATACGGTGTTGCCGACCGCATTGCCAAGCTGATACCCAAGGAGCCGGGAATCACCATTGCCGAATCCATCAGACGTTCAGCAGAGCTCAGAGCTGCGCGGGACGGCGACCAGCAGATTGCCGGTCTGCTGGAAATGGCAATGAAGGTGGAAGGTATGCCCCGCAACACGTCCATGCATGCGGCCGGAGTAGTCATTACCGACCGCCCCATAAGCGATTATGTTCCGCTGGCTATGGCTGAAGGTACGGCTGTTGCCGAGTTTACTATGACCACCCTTGAAGAACTGGGGCTGCTCAAGTTTGACTTCCTTGGCCTTCGCAATCTGACCGTCATAGAGGACTGCGCCCGCATGATTCGGGAAAAGGAACCGGGGTTCGACATCAGAAAAGTGCCGGACAACGACCTTCAGGTATATGATATGTTTGCCAAAGGACAGACCGGCGGTGTGTTCCAGTTTGAATCGGAGGGAATGAAGCGTACCCTTATTCACGTTGTGCCGAAAAGTCTTGAGGATATCATTGCTGTTATTTCCCTTTATCGTCCCGGTCCTATGGATTCCATCCCGAAGTACGTTCACAACCGTGAGCATCCTGAGCAGACAACATATGACACGCCTGCACTGAAGGACATTCTTGATGTCACCAACGGATGCATCGTCTATCAGGAGCAGGTCATGCAGATATTCCGCGAGCTTGCCGGATATTCCTACGGACGGGCTGATGTTGTCCGGCGCGCCATGAGTAAGAAAAAGCATGATGTCATGGAGCGGGAAAGAGAGGTTTTCATCAACGGCGTGACCGATGAGAACGGCAATGTCTCGGTTGACGGAGCCGTGCGCAGAGGTGTGGATGCTGCTGTAGCAGACAGGATCTTTTCGGATATGTCATCGTTTGCTTCCTATGCTTTCAACAAGAGCCACGCCGCAGCCTATGCATTGGTGTCTTATCAGACGGCATGGCTGAAGTATTATTATCCTCAGGAATATATGGCGGCGCTGCTGACCAGCGTTCTGGATAAGCGGGACAAGCTTTCCGAATATATTGCAGAGTGTCAGGGAATGGGTATTTCGGTTCTGCCGCCTCATGTCAACGAAAGTCAGAAGCATTTTACCGTTGCCGGGGAAAATATCCGTTTCGGAATGCTGGCAATAAAAAACCTCGGTGCGGGAATGATAGAAAAGATAACTGCAGAGCGTCAGAATAACGGTCTTTTTACGTCGTTCTATGATTTCTGCAGTCGTCTTTACGGCGGCGAGACCAACCGCAGAGCCATTGAGAGCCTTATCAAGAGCGGAGCTCTTGACGGGCTTGGCGGAAACCGGCGGCAGATGCTTGTCGGTCTTGAGAATATTATGGATGCTCTTGATGCCGATCGCCGGAACAATCTTGAGGGGCAGATGGGTATTTTTGAGCTGATGGGCGAACCGGAGACGTCTGAACCTCAGCTGCCTGATCTTGACGAATTCCCTCAGAGTGAGATCCTTATAATGGAAAAGGATGTCACTGAGATGTATCTTTCGGGACATCCGCTCACTGAATATCAGGATATCGCTGCAAAGATAAATGCTACCAGGCTTGTCACCGTACTCGGTGATGAGGATGGCTCGTCTGACGGCATGCAGGTTACGCTTCTTTGTATCATCGATGCCATCAAAATGCGTTCCACGCGCAGCAACGATATGATGGCATACGTCCAGATAGAAGACATGACTGCCATGACTGAAATGCTGGTGTTTCCAAGGGTGCTGGAGGAATGCTCCGACGTCATGAAGGAGGGCACCATAATCCGCATTGAGGGCCGCGTGAGTGTGCGTGAGGACGAGGCACCCAAGATAATCTGCGACAACGCCCGTATGCTGGGTGACAATGAGCAGCCCACAGAACGCAGGCAGTATGGAGCTCGCCCTGCGAGGGAGAAGTCTGCTGCTGATACTGCGGCTTCCGTACAAAAGACTCAGCCCGCCGGAAAGAAGCCGCGTCCCGGACTGTATTTCAGGCTCCAGTCCCTTGATTGCCCTGCATTTGAGCAGGCTAAAAAGGTCATGCGTGTCTTTGACGGTCCGACACCTGTATATGTTTACTGTGCTGAGGGCGGTCTGATGTGCGCGCCAAGAGAACTCTGGGTGGACATTAACCCGGTACTACTGTCGGAGCTTGGCAGGATATTGGGCGAAGATAATATAAAACTTGTTCCCTGAAAACACATTTTGTGTTCGATTTATTATTGCATACAAGATATATTTGTTATATAATGTCAATTGGTATAATTCTGTAAAGGAGCGTAATGCCATGTTATTCTGGAAAGAAAAGCCTGCTGAGACACCTGCCGGGACGGCAAAGCCTGAAGTGAAGCCCGAAGTCAAGACCGAGCCTGCTGATTCTTTGGCAGGAACACCCACTGAGCCCAAGAAGACGCTCAAGATCGCTGTTCTGACCAGCGGCGGTGACGCACCCGGCATGAATGCTGCTGTCCGTGCGGTCGTAAAGAGCGCTCACGCACGAAAGGATGTCAACATTCAGGTTTACGGCGTCGAGCATGGCTATAACGGCCTTATCGAGGGCAACTTCAAGCCTATGGGTCTGCGTGCCGTTTCGGATACGCTCCAGCGCGGCGGCACCAAGCTGTGCACCGCCCGCAGCAAGGAGTTTGAAACTGAGGAAGGCGTCAAGAAGGCCGCTGACAACTGCTTTAATGAAGGAATAAACGGCGTTGTCGTAATCGGCGGCGACGGCTCTTTCCGCGGTGCACGCGATCTTAACAACGCGGGAATTCCCTGTGTCGGAATCCCCGGCACCATTGACAACGACATCGGCTGTTCCGATTACACAATCGGTTACGATACGGCAATGAACACCGCCATGAGAATGGTGGATAACCTCAGAGACACCGCCCAGTCCCACGAGCGCTGCAACATTGTTGAGGTCATGGGTCGTCATGCCGGCTATATTGCCGTCAATACTGCAATCGCCTGCGGTGCTTTCGCCACTCTCGTTCCTGAGGTGGAATTTGACATTGACCGCGATATCATTGGCAGGATCAATTCTGCCGAGGGTACCGGCAAGAAGCACTTCATTATCGTGGTCGCTGAGGGCGTTGGCAATGTTGATGAGATTGCCCGCCAGATCAAGGAAAAGACCGGACGCGACACCCGCACAACTATTCTTGGTCATATTCAGCGCGGCGGTTCGCCCTCTGTGCGTGACCGCGTTGCAGCAAGCCAGATGGGTCATCACGCTGTGGAGCTGCTTGCTGAAGGCAAGGGCGGACGCATCGTTGCCATGAAGGGCGAAAAGGTCGTTGACTATGAAATCAACGAGGCTCTGAGCATGAAGAAGGATTTCACCTTCGATCTGCTTGAAGTCGCCCACGACTGCTCTATCTGATTTTTTCGTAAGAGGTATTGCAATATGGCTGATAAAAAAGTTGCTATTATTATGGGCAGCGACAGTGACCTGCCCGTGCTTGCTCCGGCAGCAAAGCGTCTTGCAGGCTTCGGCATAGAGTATGATGTTCGCGTCATGTCTGCCCACCGCACGCCTGAGGCAGCTGCTCAGTTTGCCGCTTCCGCTGCTGAAAACGGCTATGGTGTCATCATCGCTGCCGCCGGTATGGCAGCTCACCTTGCGGGAGTGCTTGCTGCACACACCATCCTGCCTGTTATCGGCATTCCGGTCAAGTCTGCAGCTCTTGACGGCATGGATGCGCTGCTTGCCACCGTTCAGATGCCCTCCGGCATTCCGGTTGCCACGGTAGCCATCAACGGTGCTGACAACGCTGCAATCCTTGCAGTTCAGATGCTTGCGCTTTCCGATAGCGAACTTGCAGCAAAGCTTTCCGCAATGAAGAAAGATATGGCGGAAAAGGTCGCTGCAAAGGACGCTGCAGTCGGTGAAAAGCTCAGCGCACTGCTCTGATAATTTTTTTCTGACATAGACCGTCCTTGTCCGGACGGTGGATAGTGCGGCATTTTGAAGGTTTGCCGCAAACATATAAAGTAAACGGAGGATATGTCCCTATGAACAGCTTCAGCAACAGCTACAGAGATGCCGGAGTTGACGTTACCGCAGGCTACAAGGTGGTTGAACTGATGAAGAGCCACGTCGAAAGTACCTTTACTCCCGGCGTCATGACCAGCATCGGCGGTTTCGGCGGAATGTTCCGTCCCGATTTCAAGTCGATTGCCAATCCCGTTCTTGTTTCGGGCACTGACGGTGTCGGTACCAAGCTGAAGATAGCGTTTCTTCTCAACAAGCATGACACCATCGGC
>JAZUOR010000356.1:0-9531 GCA_045604745.1 Acutalibacteraceae bacterium
GTCTTCCTAAGACCGCTTGGCCTCCGACTTGTGTCAAGGTGTAATCGTAGACAATGAATGCCACGTTGCCAAGAACCAGCAGCGCCGGAATCATCCATTTGCCCAGCGAGCCGTCATCAAGCGGTATTCCAAGCACAAAAGTGGCTATGGACACTGCCGCTGCGGCAGCTATGTTGAAATATGCAAACTTTGCAAGATACTCCGGCAGTCTCTTTGGAATGCGCTCGAAGAATTTTTTGATGATCGGATAAAGCCCGAACAGGAAAAGATACATCAGAGGCGCTTCCTTTTCCGGCAGGATGAGCATGCCGATGATTGACACAGCGGCATAGGACATCATCGCCGTACCGGTGCCGAACTCAATGGACGGCACAATCAGCAACGCTCCTGCAGTCATGGGTATTACATATGACAGACTGGGAAAAAGCGCAGACAGAGCCAGTACGGCCACAGAAAGGCCGCACAGCACGCCGCACAGCGCCATCCCCGCTGTACGCTTTCTCATATGCTCAGTTTAGCAGCAGGTGATAAGGTCACCGCCGCAGCACTCGCAGCACTGGTCAGCACACATAAAGCTGCAGCAGGAGGAGCACAGGTTGCAGCCCACGCCGTCCTTGCCGCTGACCTTATAGCCGCCGGCACTGCCGCTGCGCATCTTGCCGGCCTGATTGAATGCGGCGCGATACTCGTTGTTGCCGGGATCCATGTTCACAGCAGTCTGCAGATAGGTGTAGGACTGCTCCAGCCAGCCGCGGCTGTAGAGAACGGTACCCTTGAGGAAGTACCATTCGGCATTGCGGCGCTCGGCAGAAACAAGTCCGAGAACCTCGTCAGCGTCGTCATAGCGTCCTGCCATAATGAGGCCACGGACGTTGGCAAAGCTGGTGGTGGTGCTGTAGCGTCCGGCGTTGCCGGAATCGGCAGAGGAATAAGATGCACCGGGATTGGGGCGGTAGCTGCTGCCGGCATTGGAGCTGCTGTTGGGTCGGGAACCGGAATTGGCAGAGGAGCCTGCTCCGGAACCGCCGTTCTTACGGTCCTTCATGATGGTGTTATAGGCCTCGTTGACCTCACGCATCTTTTCGGCCGCTACCTCAGCGATGTCAGGTGCGTTGTTGTAATTGTCCGGATGATACTTTTTGGCAAGGGTACGGTATGCGTCTTTGATCTCGGTTTCCGAGGCGTTGTTGGGAATGCCGAGAACCTCAAAGGGATTGCTCATTTAGCTGCAGCTCCTTCTCGTTTAATGCCTGACGTTGCGCTTCGCCCAGACCCAGCACAAGGATGTTTTCAAATATCGGAGCATACACTCCGGTATCCAGCAGGTTGAAGGCTGTCAACGCCCGCGCTACGGTCATGTTGAGGCATTCGTTGGCGTAAAGCCGCGCCTCAGACCAGCGCTCTGTGTTGTTTTCTATATCCTCCTTTGTCAGCCCGAAACGGGCCGCAAAGGGGTTAAAGCTGTTTTTCTTCACATCATCCGCCATGTCGTCAAAGGCGTCGATGAGGTATATCCACCGGCCGAAGAAATAGCCGAAATCCTTAAGCACTACACGGTCGGTGTCATTTGCCGCCACAAGCTGGGCAAGCTCGGAAATAAGCCTTGCGCTTGGCTCTGCAGCCGAGTCAATAGAACTGTCTTCCGCTTTTTCGGCGGCAGCCTGATCGGTCATGCACTTCTCCACCAAAGCATCTATCTGCGGGTAAAGCTTTCTGGCTTTGCGGCGCATGGGCGCGGCAGTCAGCCGCAGCAGCCGCCAGCCAATGGAGCTCAACCAGCCGCTGTCAGCAACGTTGTCGCTCAGCTTGTGATAGTACATTTCGGCAGTCATGGCGCAGGTCATATTGAAGCCTTCCCTGTCGCCAATACAGTAGCTGCACCTTTTGAGAGGGTTGAACACACAGCATTTGCGCTCGACGCATGGCTGCTGCCCGTGCAGGGCCATGTACAGAAGAGCAACAAAGGTGAAGTCATAATTAAGCAGCATTCTGGCGAAGGGGCCATAGGTCTTTCCCAGTTCCTTGCACAGGGTGCAATAGACAGCCTTGTACTGTTCATACTCACAGATACGCAGCTGGGGCTTATATATGCGAACATATCCAAACATATAAACTCACCCCATGCTAAAGCTTACTCAATATGACATTATAACGCATTTTTGGAAATTTGCAAGTGAGGTATCGGATTCCTGCTTAAAATATTACAAAATTGTAGTATTTCACCGTTCAAGCAGCGGCCTGAGATAGCGGCCGGTGTAGGACGCCTCGCAGGCAGCAACCTCTTCGGGAGTACCGCTGACCAGCACTGTTCCGCCCCGATCGCCTCCCTCAGGACCGAGATCAATGATATGGTCAGCAGTCTTGATGAGCTCCAGATTATGCTCGATAACCACAACGGTGTTGCCATCGCCCACAAGCCGCTGGAGCATTTCGATGAGCCGCTGAACGTCAGCGGTATGCAGGCCGGTGGTGGGCTCGTCCAGAACAAAGATAGTGCGTCCGGTGGCTCGCTTTGCAAGCTCGGTTGCAAGCTTGACGCGCTGGGCTTCACCTCCGGAAAGAGTGGTGGCCGGCTGTCCCAGCTTGATGTAGCCGAGGCCTGCGTCAAAAAGAGTCTGAACCTTGCGCTGTATTTTGGGCTGATTGGCAAAGAAGCCCAGAGCCTCTTCAACGGTCATTTCCAGCACGTCGTTGATATCCTTGCCCTTGTACTTGACCTCAAGGGTCTCGCGGTTGTAGCGTCTGCCCTTGCACACCTCGCAGGGCACGTAGATATCCGGCAGGAAGTGCATTTCGATTTTGACAATGCCGTCACCCTCGCAGGCTTCGCAGCGTCCGCCTTTCTTGTTGAAGGAAAAGCGTCCGGCATCATAGCCGCGAATCTTTGCATCCGGGGTCTGTGCGTACAGCTGGCGGATGTCGGTGAACATGCCGGTATAGGTGGCAGGATTTGAGCGGGGCGTACGGCCGATCGGGGCCTGATCTATGTCCACGATCTTGTCGAGGAATTCGACACCGTCAATGCAGTCATGGTCACCGGAATGGCACTTTGCCCGGTTGAGCTTTGACGCAAGGCTCTTGTAAAGTATCTCGTTTATAAGAGATGACTTGCCCGACCCGGAAACACCTGTAATGCAGGTCAGTGTTCCCAGCGGGATGGATACGTCGATATTTCTCAGGTTGTTTTCACGGGCGCCGCGGATGGTCAGCATGTTCCCTGTTCCCTTGCGCCTCTGCTCCGGCACAGGAATGACCCGTTTGCCGGAAAGGAACTGTCCGGTGACCGATTGTTCGCACTTCATGAGTCCGTCAACATCGCCGGAATAGACTATCTGGCCGCCGTGTATGCCGGCGCCCGGACCCACCTCCACAACGTAATCTGCGGCGCGGATGGTATCCTCGTCATGCTCGACGACCACAAGGGTGTTGCCCAGATCTCTCAGATGACGCAGCGTTTCCAGCAGCTTGTCGTTGTCCCGCTGATGCAGGCCGATGCTGGGCTCGTCCAGAATATACAGCACTCCCATAAGACAGGAGCCTATCTGAGTCGCCAGACGTATGCGCTGACTTTCACCGCCCGAAAGGGTGGCTGATGCTCTGGAGAGCGAAAGATAATCAAGTCCCACACTGCGCAGGAAGCCCAGTCTGCCTTTGATCTCCTTGAGGATGGGACCGGCAATCATGCTGTCACGTCCCGCAAGTTCAAGTGCATCAATGAAATCAAGTGCATCGTTGACCGAAAGATCTGTGAGATCGGCTATGCTCCTCTCTCCCACAGTGACCGCAAGGGCTTCTTTTTTCAGTCGTTTGCCGTGGCATTCCTCGCAGGGAACGCCGCTCATGTAAGCCTCTATCTCCGCTTTCATCCATGAGCTGGTGGTTTCCCGATAGCGACGCTCAAGATTGGTGACAATGCCCTCAAATTCGCTTTCAAAGGCACGTTTGCCATAGCTGTCAACGCGGACGCACCTGAGCTTGGTCCCCTTTGTGCCATTCATCAGTGCATCAAAAGCCTCATCGGAATAGTCACACAGAGGGGTATCGAGAGTGTATCCGTAGTGCTCGGTAAGAGCGCGGAGATACATGCGGGCTATGGAGTTATCGTCGGTGTTGGTCCAGCCCGGCGCCTTGATGGCACCGCCGTTGATGGACAGGCTCATATCCGGAATGAGCAGGTCGGAGTCGAGGCGCATGAATATGCCAAGACCCGTACACTTAGGGCAGGCACCGAAGGGACTGTTGAAGGAGAACATTCTGGGTGCCAGCTCCTCCACACTTACACCGTGCTCAGGGCAGGCGTAGTTCTGTGAAAAGGTGATGTCATCACCATCAACCACGCTGATGACCGTAAGACCGGAAGCGATGGAGGAAGCGGTTTCAATGGAATCGGTCAGGCGGCTGCGCATTTCCTCCTTTGCCACAAGGCGATCGACCACTATCTCCACTGTATGCTTGATGTTCTTGTCGAGCTTAATCTCCTCGGTAAGGTCGTATACGCTGCCGTCCACACGGACACGGGCAAAGCCCGACTTGCGTGCGGCTTCAAATTCCTTTTGCTGGGTGCCTTTTTTGCCTCTGACTACGGGAGCAAGAACGAGAAAGCGCGTGCCCTCCGGCAGCTCCAGCACCTGATCGACGATCTGGTCAATACTCTGGCGTTCGATTTTCTGTCCGCACACGGGACAGTGAGGCACGCCGATGCGAGCGTACAGCAGACGGAGATAGTCGTATATCTCGGTGACCGTTCCCACAGTGGAACGGGGATTTTTTGAGGTGGTTTTCTGGTCGATGGAAATGGCGGGGGAAAGACCTTCGATGTAGTCCACGTCGGGCTTTTCCATCTGACCAAGGAACATGCGGGCATAGGAGGACAGGGACTCCACATAGCGGCGCTGACCTTCGGCATAAAGGGTATCAAAGGCAAGCGAGGACTTGCCGGAGCCTGAAAGACCGCTGAACACCGTCAGCTTATCGCGGGGCAGCTCCACATCCACGTTCTGAAGATTGTTCACCCTTGCACCCTTTATATAAATTCGTTTAGATGACATGTGTTTATTCCTCTGATTCTGAAGTTGTCGCTTTTTTCGTGCGCTTTGGAACCACCGGACTGCCTCCGGTATTCTCTGCCTCAAGAGCTCTGATGCGGTCACGCAGATATGCCGCCTGCTCAAAGTCAAGCAGCTTTGCCGCATCACGCATCTGTCTTGTCAGTTCGTTAATGAGGTGTTCACGCTCGGATCTGGTCAGCTTGCGCTGCTTGCCGGTTACACTTTCTCTGGCGGTGATTTCAAGCACCTGAGGCAGCTTTTTGACGATTGTAGTGGGCGTTATGCCGTGCTCCTCGTTATATGCCTTCTGGACGGCACGGCGGCGCTCGGTCTCGGTGATGGCCTGCTCCATCGCTTCGGTAACCTGATCGGCGTACATGATGACGCGGCCGTCTGCGTTTCGGGCGGCGCGGCCGATGGTCTGTATCAGTGAAGTGGTATTGCGCAGGAACCCCTGCTTGTCTGCGTCAAGGATAGCCACAAGGGACACCTCAGGTATGTCCAGACCCTCACGCAGCAGGTTGATGCCTACCAGCACGTCAAACACTCCCATGCGGATATCGCGCACGATCTCCATGCGCTCCACGGTGTCGATGGCGTGATGGATATAACGCACCTTTATGCCCAGCTTTTCGAGGTACGCCGTCAGATCCTCTGCCATTTTCTTGGTGAGTGTGGTTATGAGCACACGTCCTCCGGCATCGGTGGTCTTGTTTATCTCAGACACAAGATCGTCCATCTGACCGTCAACCGGCCGCACGCTTATCTCCGGGTCGAGAAGTCCGGTGGGACGGATGACCTGCTCGGCGATCTGGGTACTCTGCTCCCTCTCATACTGGGCAGGAGTGGCGCTGACATAGATCACCTGACTGATCTTTCCGTCGAATTCATCAAAGGTCAGAGGACGGTTGTCATATGCTGAGGGCAGACGGAAGCCGAAGTCCACAAGATTTTTCTTGCGTGCACGGTCACCGGCCTGCATGGCGCGCACCTGCGGGATAGTGACGTGAGATTCGTCCACGATGAGCAGGAAATCGTCAGGGAAGTAATCCAGCAGCGTAAAAGGCATGCTGCCCGCGGGGCGTCCGGATATGACCCGTGAGTAATTCTCAATTCCGGGACAGAAGCCGATCTCCTGCATCATTTCGATATCATAAAGCGTACGCTGTTCAATGCGCTGTGCTTCAATGAGCTTGTCATTGTCCCTGAACCACTTCACCCGCTCCCACATTTCTGCTTCTATGTCCTGTATGGCGCGGTTCATCTTATCCGAAGGAACGATATAGTGGGATGCAGGATAAATGGCAACATGGCTGATAATTGCCTTCAGCTCACCGGTCAGCACATTGATTTCCGTAATGCGGTCGATCTCGTCGCCGAAGAACTCCACACGGTAGGCCGTGTCGCTTGAATATGCTGGAAAAATCTCCACCACATCGCCGCGCACGCGGAACTTGTTGCGCACAAAGCTGATGTCGTTGCGCTCATAGCGAAGCTGGGTCAGCTTTTTAAGCACCTCATCTCTCGGCTTTATCATGCCCTGACGGAGCGAAAGTATCATTTCGCGGTAATCTATGGGGTCACCGAGAGTGTAGATGCAGGACACGCTGGACACGATGATGACGTCATCGCGCTCGGACAGGGACGCAGTTGCCGAATGGCGCAGCTTGTCTATCTCGTCATTGACCGAGCTGTCCTTTTCGATGTAGGTGTCGGTGGTGGGAATGTAGGATTCCGGCTGATAATAGTCGTAATAGGACACAAAGAACTCCACGGCGTTCTCCGGAAAGAACTCGCGGAATTCGTTGCACAGCTGTGCCGCAAGCACCTTGTTGTGTGACAGCACCAGGGTAGGTTTGTTGACCTGAGCGATAACATTTGCCATGGTGAAGGTCTTGCCGCTGCCGGTTACGCCCAGCAGAGACTGGGCACGGTCACCGCGCCGGATGCCCTCCACCAGCTTCTGCACAGCCTGAGGCTGATCGCCGGTCATCTGATATTCGGAATGCAGTTTGAATGCCATTTTTATATCCTCGAAGTATTCAATCACTCCCGTTCCGTTCAGAACAGGTCGTAATATTGTCTGCTGCAGGCAAGGGAAATATAATCCTCCTTGGCAACTATCAGGTGGTCAATGAGCCGCACGCCGATGACCTCCAGAGCCCTGCGCACCTCGACAGTGGTGGTCAGATCCTCTCTTGAGGGCAAGGCGGTCCCGCGCGGATGGTTGTGGGCAATGATGGCTGCGGTAGGATTGTAGCGCAGGCAGGCGCTCATCAGCTGGCGCATGTTGACTGTGGAGATATTGACCGAGCCCTCGCCGACAAACTCGTCACCGATCAGATTCCAGCCGTTGTCAAGGCAGGTGATGAGCACGCGCTCCACCTGTTCACCGGTAAATCTGTTGGCTATATACTGCTCCACTGCCTGACGTCCGTGAACTCCCTCCCGCTGCATGCGTTCCTCACGATAGACACGGAACACCTGCGGCATCATGGAAAGCAGGATCGCGGCACTGTCTCCTACGCCGGATATCTTCTTCAGGCTCTCCACATCGGCATCAAAGACCTCGGAAATATTGCCGTGAAAGGCATTGAGCAGCCGGTGGGCTATTTCGTTTGTGTCTATTCTTGGAATGGCGTAAAACAGCAGCAGCTCAAGTATCTGATGCTTCTGAAAGCCTGACAGCCCCTCGTCAAGATAACGCTTTCTGACCTTTTCCCGGTGTCTGGCATGGAGGTTCTTTTCCGCGGGTTTATCATACGGACTGCTGTCGGCAACACTCAATGCCGTGTGAGGTATGGAACGAATGCAGAAATCCTCCATGGCGCTGCCGTCAGGCATTATACCGCTGTCGGCAATTTCATATTCCCGACAATCTCCGGATTCCGCACTGTGCAGAGCCCGCCTTCTGACTTCTTCAATATCAATGCTCTTTGCCGCCTCAACTGCGGCACGTATTTCCTCCGGCTTCACATTCGTCCCTCCCTGTGCAGAACTGTCACGTCATTATAACAAACTTTTGTTCGTTTGTGAAGTGGCAAAGCTCATATTCTTGATTTTGCATCCCGATGGGCGGAAAAACCCGACGACATTCACTCGAAATGCCGTCGGGTAATCAATTCATGTGACTGTCAGCCCTTCACAAAGAAAGCCGCCACCGCCTGTTTGGTCATGTAGACATCCAGCTTGGACACCACTTCGAGGGGTGCGTGCATGCAAAGCACAGGTACGCCGATGTCCACAACGTCCACATCGTAGTGGGCGATATAGAGCGCAACCGTTCCGCCGCCGCCTGCGTCCACACGTCCCAGCTCGCCGGTCTGCCACAGGACGTTCTCGCCGTCGAGAATGCCGCGGATGCTGGCCATGTACTCAGCAGATGCGTCGGAGGATCCGGACTTGCCGCGGGAACCGGTGTACTTGGTAATGACAACACCGCCGTTGATCACCGAAGCATTGCGCTTTTCGTAAACGTCGGCAAAGTTGGGATCATATGCTGCGTTGACATCTGCCGACAGGCATCTGGAGGCAGACAGAGCCGCTCTGCCGCTCACTCCCTGAGACTCGGCAATGTCAGTGATAAAGTTGACCAGATAGACCGAATTGAGGCCGGTATTGCCCTCGCTGCCGATCTCTTCCTTGTCGGCAAGGCAGACAACGCAGGTCTTGTCCGGCTTACCGGTTTCAAAAAGCGCCATCAGAGACGGATAGGCGCAAACGCGGTCATCATGACCGTAGGCACCGATCATGGAGCGGTCAAGGCCGATGTCTCTTGCCTTGAAGGCAGGAACAGCCTCCAGCTCCGCAGAAAGGAAATCAGCCTCTACTATTCCGTACTTTTCGTTGAGCAGGCGCAGGATATTCAGCTTGACGCTGTCCGAGCCGTCATCGTCGGGCAGGGGACGGCTGCCGATGAGCAGATTGAGATTCTCACCCTTGATTACATCCATTGCCTTGCGCTGGAGCTGCTCGGAAGAAAGATGGATGAGCAGATCGGTAACACACAGCTGGGGATCGTCATTATCCTCACCGATGTTCACCTCAACGGTCGTTCCGTCCGCAAGACAGACCACACCGTGGAGAGCCATGGGAATGGTTGCCCACTGGTACTTTTTGACGCCGCCGTAGTAGTGGGTCTTGAAATACGCAAGATCATCGCTCTCGTAGAGAGGATTGGGCTTGAGATCAAGGCGGGGCGAGTCGATATGAGCTACGGATATGAGCATACCCTTGTCGGCAGTCTCTTTTCCTATCACAGCCAGCACGATCGCCTTGCCGCGGTTCACCTTGTATACCCGGTCACCGGCCTTGTACTTCCTGCCGGCCTCAAAGGGCACAAAGCCGTTCTTTTCCGCCATTGCAACAGCCTCGTTGACGCACTCACGCTCGGTCTTGCCTCTGTCGAGGAAAACCTTGTATCCTTCACAGAACGCGTCAGCCTCGGCAAGGACCAAGTCGGATCGTAGCCATGTCGTTCTGT
>JAZUOR010000357.1:0-4274 GCA_045604745.1 Acutalibacteraceae bacterium
TCCTAAGACCGCTTGGCCTCCGACTTCTCCCGACTATCAGTGGATATACAAGCAGATGATACAGGAGCTGCAGCTTCGCCGCGCCAACCACGAAGAACTGCTTGCGATGCTGCTGCGCCACATTCTGCTTGTGATAAACCGATATCTGCAGGAGGGAACGCAATCCGGCAGCGATGTACTCAACGAGATAGAACGTGCGCTGCACTACTTCAACGAAAATTATAATAAGCCAATAAGCGTGGAGCAGTATGCTCAGGAGCATCTGATAAGCACAAACTGGTTTATCCACTGCTTTAAGAAGACGGTGAAGATGACTCCGATGCAGTACATACTGTCGCTTCGCATATCAGCCGCAAAAAACATGCTTGAAAAAACCGATAAGAATATCACAGAAATAGCCTACGCCGTCGGATATGACAATCCGCTGTATTTCAGCCGGCTGTTCAGGAAGAATACAGGCTTTTCACCGTCCGGATACAGGGTGCAGCACAGAACATGAAAACAATGCCGCCGCAGCTTACGTAGAGACTGCGGCGGCATTGCTGCGTGATATGGTACTAACATTTAATAGAAATATTTAATTCTAAACGGTCTAATTTGCGCATAGCTTCGTCTGCCTCCTAGGTGGGCGTCAGCCCACCGTCGTCGTTATCCTCGCTCTGCATCAAATTATTCCCGTTTATCTTTTTAAAGCTTTTTATCAAATATTAGTGTGAAATTATTCGGGAATCATTGCGTTTCCGTCCTGAATAATCGCCTTTGAAAGAGAATATGCTCCGGTCACGAGATTGCCTGCATCCACGTCGATGCTGCCGGTGAAATTGACAGCAACAGTGTCTCCGACCCCGATTTTCTCAAAATCTATCGAGCGGCTTATTCGCAGATCATCCGTAGATACCTTGAAGATCATTCCGTCCTTGGGGTTTGCACACAAAACGGAATCGTCGATGAGAATATATCCGCTGCCCACTTTGGTGAGAACACCGGCAAGCGAATTGTTGTAAGGCTCCGGTTCTGTCTTTGTACAGTTTTCCTTTGCATAGGTCATTATCTTTTGCGCAGCGTCCTCGCCGATGAAAAAGATATATCCCCAGTCAAAAATATTGGTGCTGATATAGCCGTCGGCGGTAACATAGAATACCCGCTTATACACGCCCAGAGCTTCTGAGGTGGCTGTGAAGCTCAGATAGTGCCTGTCGCTCCTGCTCCACGTATCGTCTTTGGTAAAGGCAGCGTCCCGGCACGAGTTCAGAATATCCCAGATATAATCATCGCTGTCAATGCGATAGTGACCCTTGTCCGTGTGCCCGTCATATTCGGTAAAGCGTTCAAAAGACAGCATCTGTGCAAGGCTACAGATGTCCAGAAGCTCGCCGAATGTAGCGGGAGGATCATATTCGCTGCGTGAATACACGATATATTCCTCACCGAGCTGCGCGGCAGTCATCAGGTTCTCGGAAACGCCCCTGATTCTGTATACGTCCGCTTCTGTGCGGTATTCCCGGTCGGTGTAAGTGTCGTAGCCGTATGCATCGGCACTTCCGAGTTTTTCCTCAAGCAAATCGGAGTCAATTGCTCTGCCTCTGGAATTGTACTCACGACCGGCAAAAACAAGCGTTCCGTACTGCTCACCGGGTGTGAGATATTCCCACGGGTAAATGATCATCGACTCCTGCTGCGTTACCGGGATGTTTTTGTAATTGCGAAGAACTCCGCCGAGTGTAACCTCGGAGAATGCCAGGCGGGAAAAGATCAGATATCCTGCAGCTGCAGCAAAAATAAGACATGCAGCCGCTGCTGCCCATCCGACGATGACAGCCGATTTGCTGCGTTTTAGTGTTTTCTTTTGATTCACTGTTAAGACCTCCTCAATCAGCGTCTTTGGGTCCGGATGCCATTGCTGCTTGTCTATGCTCAGTCACGATTGAATATCCCACCCTCAAGGGCGCTTCTGGCGGCGAGAATGTATTTACTGGTATCCAATGGATCAATACTTTTTCTCTTTGCGGCAGCTCCAAGCTCCAGCGGGCATTCCTTGTACCCGTGCAGCCTTACGCTCATGGCTCCGCGACCACCGGTGACAGATGCAAGCGTGACGGAATAATCAAGACTGGTCTGCACCGGAACAAGAGCGTTCAGTATCACCCGTTCGCCGTCATTCACGCTGTCAAGCACTTCGCCGCGCATAGCCACAACATCGCTCATTACGCGACCGACATACTCTGCGGGAAGAATGAACCGGATCGCCAGAACAGGTTCAAGCAGAGTGCTTCCTCCGCGCTGCAGGCCGTCCTGTATCGCCATGGGTGTTGCCACGATAAAGTCGAGAGGGTGGGTGTGAACCGTGTGATGCTGCCCCTCGATGAGCGTTATCTTTACGTCGGTAACCTGCCAGCCAAGCCGTCCCTGATTCAGCGCCAGCGGCAGAGCGTTTTCAACCTGATGCTGATATCTGAGCAGCAGATCACGCGGAGCAACAGTCGATTCAAAGCTGATGCCGCTGCCTCTCGGTGCCGGCTCAATAATAAAGCGCAGCACAGCCCAGCAGGGCTTGGGCATAAGATACGCGGCAAAGCCTTCGCACCGGCGCGAAACGGTCTCTCTGTAAATGATTGCCGGCGGAGAAAAGCTTACATGCAGTCCGAAACGGGTCAGCAGCTCTTCTTCAAGAATTTCCAGCTGGATCGTGCCCATAACCTGCAGATGGAGCTCGTTGAGAGAGGTGATATATTGCGCGGAAAGCAGAGGGTCTTCACCTGACAGGATCTTACATGCGGAACGCAGCGCGTGCATTTCCTCAGCCTTGTCCGGAATGACCTGAACGGTGACAAGCGGAGTGCGCAGCCGGCCCGGCTCGATTCTGCGCGGCAGTCGGTCTTTGTTGCCAAGCACATGTCCGATTGGAACATCGCCCAGACCGTAAATGATTCCGAGCTCTCCTGCCTTCAGTTTTCCGACAGGTGCACCGCCTGCATCGTGAATCTGAGTTATCTTATACTGTACAGTTTTTTCTTCGCCGGTGTACGGGTCGAGTCCTGCGGGCAGTGTGACAGCGTCGCGGTTCTCCAGAGCGCCGCCAAAAAGACGTACCCAAACTCCGCGGCCAAGGGTGCGATCCTGCTGCGCGGCAAACACGACTCCGCACAGGTCATCGCAAATTTCCGGAGAAGGGAAAAAGGTTCCGACTGCGTCAAGCAGCTGCTCGATGCCTTCGCCGCGCAGCGCCGAGCCGCACAGGACGGGATATGCCTTTCCGGCTATTGCAAGAGCGGTCAGCCGTTCCTGCAAAAAGTCGGGCTCAAAGCTTTCTCCGCCGAGATAACGTTCGAGCAGTTCGTCGTCTGTATCGCAGATAAGCTCGGTGACCGCATTATGGTCGCAAAGCATGACTGCTTTATCTGTAAGCATACGTTGAATCTGCCTGAGCACGCGTTCGGGATCGGCGCCATCGCGGTCTGTCTTATTCAGAAAGAAGATTACAGGCATGTTCTGGTCACGCATTGCTTCAAAGAGCACTTCGGTCTGCGGCTGTACGCCTTCATATGCACAGACCACCAGAACCGCTGCATCCATGACCCACAGTGAGCGTTCTATTTCAGCAGAAAAATCGATATGTCCGGGCGTGTCGATGAGATTTATCTGTACATCATTGTACGGAAAGGAAACACAGGTGGCTTTGACAGATATGCCGCGCCGCCGCTCCACAGGCAAAGTGTCTGTGTGAGCAGTGCCGGAATCCACGCTGCCGGTGGAACGAATAGCACCCGCATGGGAGAGAATGTGCTCGGACAGCGTTGTTTTTCCGGCATCGACGTGAGCGAATATTCCGATGTTGCGAGTCTGTTTCATATGCTGATTAACTCCTCAGAACATACAAAATGAAGTCAGCTATGAGTATTATACAGTTTATTATAAAGTAAAGCGTTGTGATGTGCAAGATGCGGAGTATTATCCGGTGTTCGCCTTTGACGATATGTTTGCGGTTTTATTTTATACATTAGATAATTCTTGCAGGCATAACCGAATATTGTTTATGCTCCGGAAATAGCGTAAACAAGGCAAAGCCGCCGGATCAGATCCGACGGCTTTGCCTGTTTTCATTTCATAATGCGCTTGTCAATCAGAACAGCATCAATATCATTCGATATCTTCTCAGCCCAGCGCCTCAATGTTAGCCATGACAGCCTCGTAAAGGGCAATGATGTCGCGGCTGACCTGCTTTTCGGTCTCAGGCACCGAATCTTTCTTGAGGTTGTTCTGCATGATGTTGTACA
>JAZUOR010000358.1:0-4050 GCA_045604745.1 Acutalibacteraceae bacterium
CGCTTTGCTCTTGAAATTTGTCGACGCTTTTGTTACAATGTCTGCGGAAAATACACTTACAGATTGGAGTGCATACATATGTTAAGCGCGAAAGAAAATTTCTTTCAGGCCGCAAAGGGTCTGAATCCCGACCGCTATGTCAACCAGTACGAGGCGCTGCGCCTGACTCTCCACCCCGGAATGTTCCATAACAACTCCCCGAAGCGCGGACAGGAAAACATTGTCAACGCCTGGGGCGTGACCAACAGCTTCCCCGCGGATGCGCCCGGCGCTTTCCCGGTGCATACGCCGGACAAGATCGTCATTAAGGACATTGAGCATTGGCGTGACTATGTCCACGCCCCGTCCCTGGATGTCGTCACGGACGAGGAATGGGCCATGATCCGCGGCATTCTGGACAACGTGGACGATGATCTCGCTTACCGCACCAACTTTGTCGCCCCCGGCATCTTTGAGCAGTGCCACCACCTGGGCGAGATTGCCACCACTCTGATGAACCTGACGCTGTATCCGGACGAGATGCATGATCTCATCAAGTACATCACGGATTATGAGCTGCAGCTGGCCGAGCTCATCTGCAAGAACCTCAAGCCCAACGCCATCTTCCATCATGACGACTGGGGCAGCCGCACCAGCACCTTCATGAGCCCCGCCATGTTTGAGGACTTCTTTGTGGACGCCTATAAGGCCGTCTACGGCTATTACAAGTCCCACGGCGTCGAGCTCATCGTCCACCACAGCGACAGCTACGGTGCAACCCTCGTTCCCTCCATGATCGAGATGGGCATTGACGTCTGGCAGGGCTGCATGAGCTCCAACGACCTGCCGGCACTCTCGAAGAAGTATTGCGGCCAGATCGCCTTCATGGGCGGTTTCGACGGCGCGGACTTCGACTTTGACGGCTGGAATCCGGAAGAGACGAAGGCAAAGGTCTTCTCTCTGCTCGACGCCTGCACCCCCAAGGCCTTCATCCCCTGCATCGCGCAGGGCGGCCCCGGCAGCATTTACGACGGTGTGTACGACTGCATCAGCGATGCCATCGACGAATACAACGCCACCCACTTCGGCATCAACCGCGACGAGATCCGCCGCAGCCCGACGCAGTACGAGAAAAACGGCTATATGTAAGCAGCAATTTCAGCGACTTCCCCGCTTCCCGGAGGGATGCCTCCCGGCGGCAGGTCAAATCCCTAAAAGCAGCTTCAACGTGCGTGAGAATACACATTCTCACGCACGTTTTTTTGCTTGCCAGAGCAAAAAAGTTCTGCTATAATATAGCATTGGAGTAATGAATGCAATCCAAAAAGAATTTATAATAGGAAAGGAAGTACAATATGAGCCAGATTTACCTGGAAGAAGCCAACAAGCTGCCCGTATATGACGAGTGCGACATTCTGATCGTCGGCGGCGGCGCGGCGGGTCACAGTGCTGCCGTTGCAGCGTCCCGCGCCAACCCGGACGCCAAGATCATCCTGATGGAGCGCTACGGCTACTTTGGCGGCAACGTCACCGGCGGCCTCGTGCTGATGGTTCCGTCCCTGAGCTGGGGCAAGTTCTCCGTCATCCGCGGCCTGCAGGAGGAGTGGTTCTCCCGTCTCGACGCGAAAGCCCCCGGTTCCTACATGTCCCCCAAGCTTGAGGACATCGGCAAGGACACCCCCGCGCTGGTCGACCGTTGGGGACTGGTGCACGGCTGCACCACCTTCTCCGAGCCCAAGACCCTCGTGCGCGCGCCCTACTATGAGCCCAACCACCTGAAGATCGAGTTCGACCTGATGGTGCAGGAGTGCAAGAACGTCAAGATGCTGCTGCACAGCTGGGGCACCAAGCCCATCATGGACGGCAACGTCATCAAGGGCGTCATCTTTGAGAGCAAAGAGGGCCGCAAGGCCGTCTTCGCCAAGATCGTCATCGACGCCACCGGCGACGGCGACATCTTTGGTCAGACCGACCCGATCTGCCACGGCAAATCCGGCCTCACCGGCGAGGATCAGCGTGACGATCAGACCGCTCTGGTCTGGCGTTGCGGCGGCGTGGACTACGAGGCTTATGCCCGCTGGCTGCGCGCCAACCCCGTCGAGGGCAAGAACTTCATCAACGGCCTGTTTGAAGTTGCGGGCTACAAGACCATGTTCTTCCCCGCCGGCTGCAACGACATCGTCTGGTTCAACAACTGGATCAGCGGCATGAACTGCATCGACCTCGACGATATCCGCGCCACGGAGCTGCTGGTTCGCAACTCCATCCGCCGCATCCTGGATTACTGCAAGGAGACCATCCCCTTCTGCTTCAAGGATGCCTACATCGTCGACATCGCGCCGCAGCTCGGCACCCGCGGCTCCCGCAGACTCGACGGCGAGCTTTACATCACCATGGCGGACATCAACGCCAACCCGGCTTACGACGATGTCATCGCCTGGTCCACCACGCACTCCTGCGGCGGCGCTCCGCTGGAGATCCCCTTCCGCTGCATCGTCTCCAAGGCGACTGAGAACCTGATGGCCCCCGGCCGTCACCTCTCCGCCGACGAGCGCGCCATCGGCCCGCTGCAGCTCATCCCGCAGTGCGTCCAGACCGGTCAGGCCGCCGGCGTCGCCGCCGCTGTCGCCATCAAGGACGGCACCACGGTCAAGACTGTGGACATCAAGAAGGTGCAGTACATCCTCTCCCACGAGCAGGACGTCCCGCTGCCGCGTCAGGACAACACCGATCCCGAGCTGGTCGCCGCGCTTGAGGCCTTCGAATACGGCCGCAACGCCAAGCCCTTCCGCCCGGGCAACTAATCTCAGCAAAAACATAATCCCCGCCGCTTTGCATCATTTGCAAAGGGCATAAATAGCACAAAACAGCCCCGACAGGCTTTCTGTCGGGGCTGTTCGTATAACAGCAAATCCGACCTATGCTTACGATCACAGGTCGGATTTTTGTAATTTGTTCGACAAATTGGAAGATGTCACTCTGTATAGTTTTTGTGGAAAGGACATTTTTCCAGTCTGCATTGATTGTTCAAGTGTGAACGAGTGCAGATCACAGAGTTCTGCTTCATATCGACATGCAATTTTTCGCTCGTGAATTTGACAGCTTCTATGATGGCAAGATAGGAATCCCTTTTACAGCAACGGGGACCACCATTTTTCCCTATTGCCTCCAATGCTCTTGATGTCATTTGGTTGGATAATCCCCAAGCTTCACCTGCTAAAGGAGTTGCTTGCAAGGCAATGGAGATAAACATTCCCGTGCTGATACCTGCGCCGCAAGCTCCCCAAAATCCGCAAGCACCGCCGGGGACTTGTTTCCCTCTTTTCTGCATTTCTCCAAGTGCAGAGCTAAGATCAATTTCACCACCTGCGTTTTTGTAAGCGGTCAGAAGTGCCGAGCCGACCATCGTATGATGCTCGGGGCCATGCATATGGCAAGACGGCACACTCATCATTTCTTCCAAAATCTCAATTGGATTATCGGATTTGCTGTTCAGACAAATGGCAATGATGCTGTCCATTCCGCTTGTATGACATTCATCGCAAACGAAATGACCATTGATACATCTTGTTTTACTATACTGTTTTTTGCTACAAATCACACACTCCATTTCCTCGTCGGTATTGAGGTATTCAAGCGGTGCTTTGCAAATCAAGCATTCTTCATTCATATATACCACCTCGTCAAATTCAAGTTTGTTTAACCGTGTGATCTATTTTATCATGCAGCTGCAATCCATACAAGAAGCAGGAGAGGGACTCGCCCTCTCCCGCAGAAAAATTTGCTCAGCCGTTGTAGCGCTTGTGACCCATGCGCAGGAAGAACTTCATCAGCTCGCTCGGATGCTTCACTTCCGGCTCCGCCTTGTCACCGAAGAACATACGCGCATCGTTATCGACCGTGTAGGGCTCCCAGTGGGGCATCGGCTCGCCGTCGGCGTCGAGGCCGTTCGGGTCGCCGTTCTTGATGAAGTTGCACCAGTAGTTGCACATCTGGCGCGCCAGATCGTAGTGCTTGCCCTTGAAGGGACGCCAGCACTTTGCCAGCGTCTCAAAGAAGAACCACAGATCG
>JAZUOR010000359.1:0-4482 GCA_045604745.1 Acutalibacteraceae bacterium
CATCGCCTGACGGAGAGCATGTCATTACGGTGAGGCACAGCAGTCCGGATCAATATTCCATGGAAATATACCGTATAAAGGTTACCGCAGCCAACGACGGCTGGCTGTTTGATACGGTTCCGGTCAGCGGAAAATATTACGGCGTGTGCAGATGGGAAATAGAATGGCAGGACGAAGATACGGCTCTGTTGACCATTACAGGTATTGAAGACACCACCGTGACCATTGATTTTTCCACCGGCGTTCCGGTGTTTATTACTGATTCCAAATGAGTCTGCTGAAAGTCTTCACATAGGCAGAAAGTATAACCTTTCTGAGTGTAATCAGCACCAGCAAACAAATAAACAAGGCGGCCTGCTCCAACCGGAGCGGGCCGCCTTTGCTGTGTATGTCAGATAGTCTCAATTTTGAGCATATTGGTGTTGCCGGTTACGCCGTTGGTGATGCCGCCGGTAATGATTATGGTGTCGCCGGTCTGCAGTCCGAACGTACGCATGGCGGTGCGTTTGGCGTTGTAGAACATGACATCGGTGGAGTCAAAGGTGTCGCACATGACCGGAGTCACGCCCCAGGAAAGAGCCAGCTGGCGCCAGGTCTTCTCGTCGGTGGTCACGCCCAGAATGTCCACAGGGGAACGGAAGCGGGAAACCATGCGTGCGGTCATGCCCGAAAGGGTGCACACGGCAATGGCCTTGGCTCCCACGTCCAGTGACATGCCGCAGGTGGCGTGGGAAATGGCATCAAGGGTGTTTTTTATTATGAAATCATAATTGCGGAAGCGCTTGTCGTAGTGGATGTTCTGTTCGGTCTGCTCGGCGATGTTGGACATGGTCTGCAGAGCCAGAACGGGATATTTGCCGGCAGCAGTCTCGCCGGACAGCATGATGGCGCTGGTGCCGTCATATACGGCGTTGGCCACGTCGGAGGTTTCAGCGCGGGTGGGACGTGGGTTGTTGATCATGGATTCGAGCATCTCGGTGGCGGTTATGACACGCTTGCCCATCATGCGGCACTTGGTGATGAGATATTTCTGGATGGCGGGCAGCTGTTCAAAGGGTATCTCCACGCCCATATCGCCGCGGCCGATCATAATGCCGTCGCATTCCTCGCAGATTTCCTCTATATTGTCGATGCCGGACTGGTTTTCGATCTTGGCAATGAGCTCAATGCCGTCGGAACCGTTGGCGGCCAGGAATTCCTTTACATCCAGCATGTCCTGACGGCAGGAAACAAAGGAACAGGCGATGAAATCCACTTCGTTCTGAATGCCGAAGAGAATGTCGCTCTTGTCCTGTTCGCTCAGATAGACCTGCTTGAGAACCTTGTTGGGGAAGCTCATGCTCTTGCGGTCGGACAGGACGCCGCCGATGGTGGTGCGGCACACAATGTCGCAGCCCTTGATTGCGGTGACCTCAAAGGCGAGCAGGCCGTTGTTGAGAAGAATGCGGTCACCGACCTCAAGATCGTCGGCAAGCCCTTTGTAGCTGACCGAAACACGGTTCTGGTCACCGACGATGTCATCGGTGGTGAAAGTGAACTCGTCGCCGTCGGCAAGGGTGATCTTACCGTTTTCAAAGGTTTTGATGGGGTATTCCGGTCCCTTGGTGTCCAGCATGATGGCAACCGGCAGCTCAAGTCGGCTGCGGATGGATTTAATCATCTCAATACGTGCCTTGTGATCCTCGTGAGAGCCGTGGGAGAAGTTGAGACGGGCAACGTTCATGCCGCTGCGGAACATCTCGGTCAGGGTTTCCTCGTTGGAACAGGCAGGACCGATGGTGCAGACTATCTTGGTTTTTCTCATTCTTACACTCCAGTATATACTCGACAGTATTGTTTATTATGCCGCACTATATTATACACTTGCGCGTCTGGATAAACAAGAGCAGTTATTGTAGATGATGCACAGCAAAAGGGTACTATTTTTCACCATATTGCTCAAGCCAGACAGCCACGGCATCATCGTTGTTGGAGCCGATTATGCCGGTGGCAGCTTCCTTCAGCAGCGGGTCGGCGTTGGAGGTGGCGTAGCATTCGTCGGCTATGCGGAACATGGGAAGGTCGTTGACTGCGTCACCGAAACACACCAATCGGTCGCAGCCCAGCAGCTGTTTGAGCTGGGCTGCTGCATTTGCCTTGGTGGCCTGCGCGGACATGACCTCCAGCCAGTAATTGCCTGAATAAATCTCCCGATAGTATATACAGCCGAGGTCATCCATTGCGCAGAAGCTCCGGTGAAAGTCTGAAAGCACTGCCTCATCGCCCATGGCGGTGATGTAGAATATGTCGCCTGCCCGCAGTCCATCGGGGTCGGTTGTGCGCAGACGTGGATCTCCCGGACGGGTGGCGACAAAATCCAGCAGCGCCTTGCAGCTTTTTTCCGGAACAAAGGAAAAGCACTCCTTTCCCTCCACAAAAGCGTATACTATAGGTAATATTCCGCGCTCAAAATACCGGTCGAGTATGGATTGTGCCTTGCTGCTGTCAAGATAGTGCCCGGCGGCAATCTCGCCGGTAACGGTGTTCTGTATGAAGGCACCGTTGTATACGATCATCGGCAGCTTTACATTGAGGCCGACCAGCGCTCTGGAGGCAGAGATGCGGGATCGGGCAGTGGCGCATGTGAAAAGCATGCCTTCGTCGGTCAGCCGGTTGATGATTTCACAGCTGCGTTCCGACACCCGCTGGTCGCTGTTGAGCAGGGTGCCGTCAAGGTCGGTGATGTACAGTGTTTTTGACATGACTCAGTCTCCTGTAGAAATAATGAATTCCTCGTCGTACTTATCGTCGGGATGGTCGTAGCGGAAGATGAATTCCGTCTCGGATATCCATTCCGGCTGAAAATATACCGTTTCCATGAAACCGCTGCCGGTGTAGCTCCACAGCTCACGGTCGAACAGGCCGCGTTCCTCATAAACAGTGGGGCGGCTGACCAAGTCGTACTTCACGGTGATGGTCGTTCTGCCTGACGGCGAGGAAAACTGCTGCACCTGCCCGGACGAACAGCCGCCCAAAATACACATGAGCAGACAGGAGGTGAGAATGAGATTTTTCAAAATGAATGACCTCCCCTTGCGGGAAAATGCAGAGCCACCTTTGACATGGAATCAAAAGTGGCTCTGTGGTTTTTCAGATAAGCTTTAATAGGCTACGTCAAACTGCTTGCCGGCAGGCGGAGAGCTGACATACTTGACCTCCATGAGAGGCATGTAGGAGCTGGTGCACTCGAAGATGTTCTTCTCGTAGTATGGTTCTCCGTTGTAGTAGACCTTGCGGTAGGAGTCGATGACACGACCGCGCTGACCGGCCTGATTGGACTTGCCGTCAGCCTTCTTGTGGTAGATGGTCTGGAAGCGTTCGTAGCTCAGCTCGTCGGGGAAGATGTCGGCGGTGAAGCCGTCCCATGTGCCCCAGATGTTGCAGGTCAGTGTGCCGCCGGAGACGATCAGCTCAATGCGGATGGGATACTGCTTGCTGTTCTTGAACTGATAGTCACAGGTACCCCAGTTGACGGTGGCGTCGTTGTGGAAGGTCTGCTGGGTGTGATCCTTGTTGGTCATGTAGCCGACGGTGTAGAGGTGGTTTCTGCGGTAAACAGTCTCCAGATTGGCAAGGATGGTGGTGTAGTACAGGGTAGATGAAACCTGACAGATACCGCCGCCGTAGTCCTCATCCGTACCTTCGGAGGAGTAAACGGTAGCCTTGGAGAAACCGCGATCCGGTGTACGCTCGCCCACAACGGTGTTGAAGGAGAAGATGTCGCCGGGCTGCATGGGATTTTCCTTATAGTAGTTGTTGATGTACTCGCAGCATTTTTCGATGTTGCTGGTACGGCCGACGTTGCCGGCGTTGAACTCGGTGTAGTATGTAGCCAGCAGGTCGGGACACTCGTCCTTGCGCAGCTCCTGAATGGTGTTGGCGGGCATGGTAAGGTCGAGGTCAATGGTCCATTCGGTCTCGTTGCTGTGGTCGATGGTGTTCTGCAGGGAAGAGGTGCTGAAGTCGAGTCCGATGACGTGCTCGGTGTAGGTCACCTGTCCCATACCGTCGGTAACGGCAAAGGCGTCCGCCGGCTCGGTGTACACCTGATTGTGGATGTTTTCCACGTCGATGGCGGGAGTGTAGGTGATCTCAAGCTCCGACTGGATGGGCTCATACACGCCGGTGTTGATGCGACGGATGGCCTCGTCAATAAATGTGCTGTAGTCAATGCCGAAGCCGTCAACACCTGCACGGACGGTCATTTCGGCGCTGTACTGCCATGTTTCGGGATCCAGCAGGATGTCCACCTCATGGGTGGGCTCGATCATTGGTGTGCCGTCCTCGCCGACAAGGTCGTTGAGGAAGTTGATGACCTTGGTTTCGTCGTAGCGGATGGAACCGGCTGTGCGCAGGGTGTGGTTGGTGGTGGTGCCGTCGCTGTTTTCCACTTCCATGTACTCCACGGTGCCGTCTTCGTTGCTAAGTCGGATCGTAGCCATG
>JAZUOR010000360.1:0-2701 GCA_045604745.1 Acutalibacteraceae bacterium
GGAGCCTCCGGCCTTGAGGGCATAATCTACCCTGCCGAATTTGATTTTGAAAACGCCGACTTCCGCGGCATGGACATCTCCGGCAGCGACTTTACCCGCGCCGTGTCCTTTACCTTCGCCACCATCGAAGGCGCATCAGACATCCGCAAAATCAAATATCCCGAATGCTTTGACACCGCCGGCGCACGCTTTGCCGGTCGTGATATCTCCGGCAGCAACTTCTCCCGCGTGTCCGCACTGCGCTGGGCACACATAAAGGATGCTTCCGACATCACATCTCTGGTTTATCCTCCCCAGTTTGACATTGACGATGCCGATTACACCGACCGCGATATAGATTACTCCGACTTTGCCCTGCTGCCCGGCTTCAACTGGAACAGCATCCGTCTTGCCGACAGCCGCGAGGGCGTTGTGCTGCCCCTTTCCTTTGTGGTGCCTAAAAACACCGACGAAGACGTTCAGGGAGCCATGCTCATCACCCTGCTCCGGCTTTATCGCCGGGAGTTCGGCGACGCTCTTGACGTGGCAGATTTCTACCGTGACATCACCGCCCTTTATCCGGGCATTGACGACGAAAAGGCCGCCGGACTGATCGAGGCAGCCACCGCCCGTCTGGAGCAGCCCGACGGCAGCCGGGTGGTAGCTCTGACTGCCCGTGAGGCTCATGTGGGCGACAAGCTTTTCATGACTAAGCTGGGCTTCAAGCTGCTCTATCCCAGACGTGGCCCTCAGGGCTCAGAGCGCATTCTGCGCGATGCTCTGACCAGCGTGTTCCGCAAGCATGAGCGGGAACGCTTTGACCGCCGCCTGTCAGACCTGCGCCGCGGAAAATACCTCTCCGCCGCCGAACTTGAGGCCATCGGCTTCCAGCCGGAGCCCGAACCCAAGGTGGAGCGCAGCGTTGCCATCGCCGAACAGGAGCCCGTTCTGCAGGAGCTCGAATCGGCTCCGGTGGAAGAGACCGTGACTTCCGCTCCTGCCGTGGTTGAAGCAGTATCCGACTCCGCAGCTGCCCTTGAGCAGATCGAGCAGGAAACCGTCTCAGCCGATACCGCTGAGGAAATACAGAAGATACAGGTCCCGGAGGGCTCCAGAGTATTCACTTTCGGTCACGTTCAGATGGATGAGCTGCCTGTGAACAACACTCCCTTTGCCATTCCCGACGAGAACGAAGAAACCTCTGCACCCGTCGAAGAGCAGGAATTCGCTCCGGTCATCTCTATCCCTGCCGCTCCCGCTGCTCCTGCTCAGCCTGAGGTTCAGGAAACTGCCGAAGCCGCTCAGCCCATCGTGCCCGACGACTTCGATCCCGCCAGATTCACGCCCAAACCCGTTGATCTTGGCAAGCTGCGCCAGAAGAGAGCCGCTGCCGCCAAGAAATCCGACCAGCGCAAGGAACGCCTTTCCGACGAAGAGAAGGCCATCCGCACCGGCGTAATGGGCATGCTGCTTTACATTCACCAGAACATCTGTGAGGAGCAGCTGAGCAACTCCGAGCTTTATTCGGAATTCATGAAGATTTATCCCGGCGCAGCCCCAAGAGAGGCTGCCGCCATGGCTCAGTTCGCCTCCGACACCCTTGCCGGAACCAGTGCCGAAACCAGAGCCAAGCTGTTCATGTTTGCCTCCCGTTCCCCGGCATCCATCAAGCGCAAGCTGCTTGACTTTGTCTATAACGAATACGTATACAAGCTTTCCGACACTGCCGACGAGGAGATCTTCCGCGATTTCCTGCGCGCCATCTGCGACACCCTCTTTGAGGATTCGCCGGAATACGAATACTCCTCCTATCTGCGCTCCAGAGATATTCTCAAGGATCCTCCTCTGCGCCGCGAGGCCAGCTATCGCCGCATCTCCTTTGAGAGCGGCCTTGGCAAGGTCAACCTCTACGCCAACGACAGGTATCCCTTCCAGCGCACTCTTGAGCAGGTGGGCTTCCATCACTTCAACTTTGACGCCATCAAGAACAGCCTGCTCATCGAGGTCAGCGACAGCCGCTATTACGAAGACCTTGAAAACATGGTCTATCGCGAGGTGGAGCCCAGTCTGCTTCAGTTTGTCATAATCGACACGCCAATGGGCTATCTTTATCTTGAAAAGCGCTGCGTGGACAACTGGCAGGTGGATGAGCGCGAAGTATGGGCTGCTGCCGAGCGCAACATGCTCAATGTGGATATCCGCACCAAATATTCCTTTGCCTCCAGCGAATTCTCCTCCTTCCGCTACATACAGAACAATCTCGCCTCCTATATGCTGTGCATGCCCGACCTGCTGCACGAAATGGCATGCGGACAGGATCTTATCATATCCATCCCCTGCCGCGAGATCGTCTATGTGGATTACTACGATTTCGCCGCCATCAAGAAGCTGCTCGAATTCGGCTCCCGCTATGATTCCACCCTTATCATCAACGGTGAGGAATTTGAGCATCCCTTCTCCCCCGACGTGTTTATCTACCACGCCGACAGCGGTGTGATTGACCGGGTCAACGACGAGACCTACATCCTGCTGGGCGATTCGGTCGCCCGCCGTCAGGTGCTCAGTTCTGTGCTGCCCCTCAACATTGACTTCAACGCCGAAAAGCTGGTCTCTCCCCAGACCACCGATGATGTCCCCACCGTCAGTGAGGAACAGTGTCAGGTACAGGAGGCTGTGTTCACCCTGCTGCGCACCTATTCGGAAATGAACGGCGACCGGGATT
>JAZUOR010000361.1:0-4563 GCA_045604745.1 Acutalibacteraceae bacterium
AGGGAGCACAGCTTGCCGATGGTGGGGGTCTTGCCCACGCCGTTCACGCCGATAACCAGAATGACCGAAGGTTTTGTGTCCATCTTCAGGGCAAGATCCCCGTCCATCATGTCGGAAATTACGCCCACCAGAAGATCCTTGACATCGTTGGGCTCCTTGGTTCCGGTGCGCTTTACCTCCTTGCGCAGGCGGTCGCATATCTCGGCGGAGGTAGCAGCACCGCAGTCGGCGGCAATGAGCAGCTCCTCAAGCTCCTCAAACAGCTCCTCGTCGATTCTGGTAAAGCTCTTGAACAGGGCGTCGATCTGACCGAAGATGCCCTCCTTGGTCTTTTTCAGACCCTGAATAATCTTATCAAAAAATCCCATTGCGTGTATTTTCTCCTCCCGGAACAGCAGCTGCTTTCTCAGGCAGCCGTACTGCACCAAAATATTTGCATGAATATCCTAAATCCGGATGATTGATCAGAATGACAGCTGCGTGTGTTAAAAATTCACTCAGCCATCCAGTTTTCCCAGCTTCTCGTCTACCTCTTCCAGATTCAGCATGAGCAGCTTGGAGATTCTGTCCTGCTTGGTTACACCGTACAGGCGGTCAGCCGCCTCCATCATGCCGCGGCGGTGGGTGATCACGATGTACTGGGTGGTGTTGGTAAAGCGCTTGATATACTGGGCAAGGTTATTGACGTTGCTCTCGTCCAGAGCGTGATCCACCTCGTCCAGGAAACAGAAGGGCGACGGACGCACCTTCATGATGGCAAAGTAAATGGCAACGGCAATGAGGCTGTTTTCGCCGCCCGACATGCCGGTCATGGTCCGGTGTCCTGCACCCGGAGGCGTGATGTCGATGTCTATGCCGCAGCTGAGCACATCGGTGTCGTCCATGAGCGCCAGCCGTGCCGTTCCTCCGCCGTAAAGCTCAGGGAAGATTTCGGAGAAGTTGCGGCTGATCTTGTCAAAGGCATCCACAAAGCGGGTCTGCATCTCGGTGGTCAGCTCGGAAATCATGCGTTCCAGCTCCTGACGGGAGCGGTTGACATCATTGATCTGACCGGTGTAGAAATTGTACCGCTCGGAGACCTCCTTGAATTCCTCAATGGCACCCATGTTGACGTGTCCGAGTGCGCGGATCTTGCCCTTGTATTCGGAGACTTTCTTCTGGGCTGCACGCTCATTTTCCGCCGGTTCAAACTGTTCCTCGGCCTCACGGCGGGTGAGGTTATAGCTCTCCAGCATGCGGAGCAGGATGTTGTCGTGCTCCTTCTGGGTCTGGGCCATGCGTTCCTCCAGACGATTCTTTTCGTTGCTGACGCTCTCGCGCTGCTCGGAAATACGGCTGGTTTCCTCGCGTGTCTCCCTGATTCTGATTTCTATACGGTCGCGTTGTTTTTCTATTTCAGCAATACCGTCGCTGCCCTCTGCGGCCTGACGGCGCAGATCGGCTGCCTGAGAGTCAATGTCATCGGCCTTCTGCATCAGCTGACCGATGTGCTCTTCCAGAGCGGCAATGCCTGCTCTGAGTTCCTCTCCCCTGCTGCCGCCGGAAGCGATGCGCTCGTTGAGCTCTGCGATGACCGATTCAATACCCTCGGCCTCGGTGGTCAGTGCAATATGAGCCATACCGGCTTCGTTGAGCTGAACCGAAAGAGCTTCACGGCGGGCGTTCAGTTCGTCCATGCTGCCCGTCTGTTCGGCTATCTGACCGTCCACCTCGGCAAGGGTGCCGCTGTAGCCGTCGGCGCACTTCTGTGCCTCATCCCGCTGGGCGGTGAGTGCCTCGGTGCGTCCGGCTGCTCCGCTCTGCTCCTCTTCGGCAGCGGCAAGCAGCTCGCTCATCTGGGTGTGCTGTTCGGTTATGCGGCGTATGTCCGCTTCAAGACCGATTCTGTCTTCGTTGGCGCAGGTCAGCTCGCTTTGTACCGCCAGCATCGCTGCCTCCTCGGCTGCTGCCTTCTGGCGCTGGTTTTCAGCCTCACGGGCAGCATCTGCTGCCTTGGCTTCCAGCTGGTCGGCGGCAGCTCTCAGCTTTTCCAGCTCGCCCTTTCGGGAAAGCAGACCTGCGTTGCGGTCAGCCGAACCGCCGGTCATAGAACCGCCTGCGTTTATGACCTGTCCGTCCAGTGTTACCAGACGGAACCGGTTCTTGTATCTGCGGGCGATGGATATGGCGCTGTCCATATCCTCCACTATACACACCTTGCCCAGCAGATTGTCAATTATGTCGCGGTAGCGTGTCTCACACTTCACCAGCCGCGATGCGATTTCCACATATCCCGGACATTCGTCAAGACCGTTTTCCTCAAGAGAGCGCGGCCTGATGACCGAAATGGGCAGGAACGTGGCTCGTCCGCCGTTGTTGGCCTTGAGGTATTCCATGGCACGCTTGCCGTCGTTTTCGTTGTCAACAATGATATTCTTGATTGCCGCGCCCAGAGCGATCTCAATGGCTACGGCATACTTCTGCTCCACTTCAATGACGCGGGAAACAGGGCCGTGCACGCCGCTCAGACCGCCAAGCTCGGCGTGCCTGATAACCTTGCGCACACTGTGGTCGTATCCCTCAAGGCTCTTTTCCAGATCCTCAATGGTTTTTGCCCTGCGTCGCTTGTCCTGAGCGTCCAGACGCAACTCGTCGGCGCTTCGCTTTGCCTCCTCGGCTCGGCGGCGCTGTGCGTCAAGACGCATGCGGTGTCCGGAGATGGCGTTGCCCAGCTCGGAGGATTTTTCCTTTGCCTTGGCAAGCGCAGTCTGCGCTTCGGCAAGCTCGGCTGTCAGCTGCGCACATTTTTCCCTGCGCTCGGTGATGGCGGCGGAAAGCCCGCCTGCTCTGCCGGTAATGTCATCCAGCTGCATCTGGGCTCTTGCCACAATAAGCTGCTGCTCGGAAAGGGCGACGGTCAGCTCATTCTGACGCTCGCGGAGCTCCAGAAGCTTTGCGCTCTGTCCGCTTTCGCTTGAACGCAGTTCTTCGATATTCCTGCGGATATCCGCCATTTCGTTCTGCTTGAGCAGGGCATCCTCACGCTTTGCGGTCAGTTCGTTCTGACGCTGAGCGATGGTCTGACGCAGGAGCTCTTCGCCCTGCTCAGACTCGGCTATCTCTTTTTCAATGCGCTGAATGTCCTGCCGGTCGTGGGCAAGCTGGGTGCGAACAACCTCGGCTTCACCGTCCAGACGGGCAGCCTGTTCCTCCATTGCAGCGGAGGCACGGATGCATTCGTCCTTTTTTGCCGAAAGCTCGTTGTTGCTGTTGAACAGCTCATCCAGCCGGGTTTCCATGGCCTCCATCTGCTCCATCAGCTCGTCGTACTGCGTGGACAGCAGGGTGGCGCGGTAGCTCTGGTCACGCATTATGCCGGTGGATTTATCCAGCGTGAGCAGCCACAGACCGATCTCCTCTTTTTTGAGCAGCTCGCCCAGCTCCATTGCCTTTTTGGCCTTTTCGCTTTCCTTTTCCAGCGGGCCCACACGCTGCTCAAGATCGGACACGATAACCTCAAGGTGAGTCAGGTTGTCCTGAGCCTTGAGCAGGTTTTTCTCAGTCTCGCTTCGGCTGGCGCGGAGCATTGATATGCCGGCAGCCTCCTCAAAGATGGTGCGGCGGTCGGTGGGGCGTGCCTCCACGATTTCCGCCACCTTGCCCTGACTTATCATTGAATAGCCGTCACGTCCGATGCCGGTATCCATGAACAGCTCGTTTATCTCGCGCAGGAGAGCCGACTTGCCGTTGATCTTGTATTCACTTGTGCCGCTGCGGTAATACCTGCGGCAGATGGCCACCTCGTCGGCGTCGTAGTGCAGCCAGCGTCCGGTGTTGTCGATGGTCATGATGACCTCGGCAAAGCCGGCAGCCTTGCGGTTGCTGGTACCCTCAAAGATGACCTCTTCCATAGACTTGACGCGCAGGGTTCGGGTGGACTGTTCGCCCAGCACCCAGCGCACTGCGTCGCTGACGTTGCTCTTGCCGCTTCCGTTGGGACCCACCGTAGCGGTGATGCCCGGTCCGAATTCCAGCTTTACCTTATCCGGAAATGACTTGAAGCCCTGAATCTGTAATGACTTAAGAAACAAGCGTTTCTTTCCCCTTTCAAACACCTTCGGGCGCAGAGTGTGCTGCGCCGCATATGATTATCCGTAAAAACACAGTTATTGCGTTATTGTTCGTTGCGCTTTTTTGTGTCGTAAATTATCTTTATTTCTCCGGCCTTTACGCTCTCATCGGCGCAGATCACCGGAGCGTCCATATATTCAGACAATATTGAAACATTGCTTCGCCGCTGTCCCAGTGCCTTGGACAGCTCTCTGGGATGGACGGCAAAACCCTTTGCTCCCCGGTCGCTTTCCAGCATGCTCAGCATGCGGCGAAGGTATATTCTGCTCTCACACAGCTCCCGGAGTGCCGGATGGTAGCCTCCGGCAAGATAGCTCTGTTCCACATCCTCCGACGCGTGCAGGCCGAGGCGTATTACCTTTATGCCCTGTTTTTCAAAATAACCAAGCAGCGTGGCACAGAGCTCCACTGCCTGTTCAAGTGACTGAGGCTTATATTCGCCCTTTTCATACA
>JAZUOR010000362.1:0-7908 GCA_045604745.1 Acutalibacteraceae bacterium
AGTCATAACAGTATATCCTCTCATTATATCCGGCAGAGCGATCCGCCGGTAAAGTATGAATTGATTTTACAATATATGCCAAGCAAAGTAAAGCGCACAGCCGTGCTATTTTTTGCGTATATCCGCCCTGAGTGAGAAAGGACATGAGGTTCTTTGAGCGCAGGAAGGGACTGCAATATTGCAATGATTCAGCAAATATTGTATATTAAGGATATTCATCAATAAAGAATATCAGGGGTGCTGTTTTGGCAAACAGAAATCTATTTGACGCGGAAAACGCTTTTTTTGTTATTGATTCAGAATCTCTCAGCGAGGTGTCCACAAGGCTGTACGGATACACCATCATCAATGACACACTTATAGAAGACGGACCCGACCTTGGCAACGCTCAACCTGTCGGCGACGGAGCTTATGTATACGTATACAGAAAGGGCGACAGAATCACCATAACGCAGGACTATATCGGAAGTTTCGGCATATACCTTTTCCGGGAACAGGGATATTTTGCCCTGAGCAATTCCTTTCTGCTGCTGGTCGAGCACCTTAAAACTGCACATAAGATCACTTTCAACCGCGATTATGCCAATTATCTGCTTTCGGCCGACCTGTGTTCCGCAGCTTTTGGCGAAACAATGATAAACGAAATAGAAATGCTGGATCGCTGTACGTCAGTTGTCATTGACATTTCCGCAGGAACGCTTGATTTTGAATATACCGACTATATGGAGAACACCGTGGAGCTGAGCAGCGAAGAAGGCATGAATATTCTGGACAGCTGGTACAGCAAGTGGACTGGCCTTATCCGAAGCCTGCACAGCGCTGACAGTTATATCCATTTTGACCTTACCGGCGGATTTGACTCAAGAATGGTGTTCAATCTGCTTTGCGGCTCCGGCATTGACATCAACACCATATTCGTCAAGTCGGCCACCGACGGTCTTCACACCCACAGCGAGGATTTCGCGATAGCATCCGAGATCGGCAAACACTATGGCTTTGAGCTCAACACGCGTCATGGCAGAATACCGCCCTGCGTAAATTACACGGTGGACGACGCTATGAACATTTCTTTTTACCTTAAGCTCGGTTTTCACAAGCAGATGTATCAGCGCATCAGAAGCTACAGCGAGCCGGTTCATTATTTCGGCGGAAGCGGCGGTGAATGCGTGCGCAGCTACTGGAACTCCACAGAGGAGGAATACATACAGGACGCGGTAAAGTTTTGCAGATACGTATCCGCTGACATGGTTCCCGCCGTAAAAGCTTCCACCCGCAAGGTGCTGACCGCAGCCTTTGACCGCATAAGGGAAAAATACGCAAGATTCGGTCGCTGCATCGCGCCGGAGGATATGTGTCTTGCTCTCTACAGGGAAACGAGATGCCGGAATCACTTCGGCAAGGATCTGCTTGAAAATTACTTTGGTGGACAGATAAAGTATGCGCCGCTGCTTGACCGTGAGCTCCACAGACTGAAACTGAGCGACCGGTCCTGCCGCGACAACAATCTGCTGCCGGCTGTAATATTTGACCGGTACAACAGCGAGCTTCTCGGCTTCCGGTTCGACAGCGGCCGGACGATAGATCCAAAAACGATCATGTATGCAAAGGAGCTGAACCGGAGATTCCCCGTAAAGCCGGTGCAGACCTCGAATCTGCATGTCTGCAATGACGTCAGACCCAGGTGCAGGGTTTTCCCCGAAAACGATAACCCTCCCATCACTCTGGAGATGACCCGCGTTCCTGTCAAGGATATTTTTTATTCTGCGGCAACCAAAAACACGTTTACTCTTCTGTACTCATATGCCGCTTATCTCAACGTCTGCAGAGAGGTGGAGACCAGAGCTTATCATCCCCTTGAAAACGCATATACCGTTATCGGCATAAGCAAAATCATGCAGGATGTACTTATTAACGCAGAGCTTCGCAGCCGGACGATCGCCGATTCCTTCCGGAACGAGCTGGGAATACCTGATGTGCGTGAGCTTGAGGAATTCAGGCTTGCAGGCAAAAAGAAGTTGAGCACAGCGGCGAAAGAGAAGATTCTGGAGCTTGCCAAAAAATGCTACAGATCCGCAAGACTGTGCTTCAACAGTATCAGCAGAGCAGCGAAGAGATAATAAACCGCTGTCCGGCAAGCAAACGGGCGGCAGTTGTCGTTGACACAATCTGCATATCATTGTATACTTGTAAAGCATACTGTTTGTTCAGTATAGCAAAAAACACTACCATTTCCGGAGGCGAGAACTTGTGAATATAATCATTGCCGGATGCAGCAAGGGCGGCAGCGCCGTCATGCGCCAGCTGCTGGCCGAGGGACACACCGTAACGGTCATTGACCATTCGCCTGCTGTTCTCTCCCGCCTTGACAGCTACGATGCCATGCCGGTTTACGGAAACTGTCTTGTGACCAGCACCCTTGAGGAGGCCGGCATCCGTCAGGCCAATCTTCTGATATCCTTCACCGGCTCGGACGAGACCAACCTGCTGTGCTGCCTCATCGCCCGCAAGCTCAATCCGAAGGTACACACCATCCCGCGCATACGCAATCCCGAATACCTTGACATCTCCTCCATCATGCGTGAGGAGTTTGGTCTTTCCATGGCTGTCAATCCCTACCGCGATGCCGCCAAGGAAATATACATGCTGCTTCAGTTCCCGGAGTTTCTTCAGCGCGAAACCTTCGCCAAGGGGCGCATAGAGATCGTCCAGATACGGGTAAAGAGCGGCGAAAAGCTGTGCGGAGCATCCATCAGCGAGCTTTCTTCCATTCTGGGCTTCAAGGTGCTCGTGTGTGCCGTTGTGCGTGACGGCGACGCCTTTATCCCCAAGGGCGGCGGCGTTCTTCAGGCAGGCGACAGTGTGTATGTCACTGCACCCCAGAAGGTGCTTTCCCAGCTCATCAGAAAGCTGGGCATAGCTTCAAAGAAGATCAAGCATGTCATGCTGATCGGCGGCGACCACATCTGTCAGTATCTTGTGCCAAGTCTGCTTGACGCAGGCATGTCGGTCAAGATAATCGAAAGCGATCCGGAGCGCAGCGCAGAGCTCAACACTCTGCTGCCCGGTGCAACCGTGATAAACGACGACGGCGCCTCTCAGGACGTGCTCGACCGCGAGGGCTGCCGCGAAATGGATGCCATCATCACTCTCACCGGTCTTGACGAGGTCAACATGATCGTTTCCATGTACGCTGTTTCTCAGGGTGTCGACAAGGTCATAACCAAAATAAACCGCATCGAATCTCCCGACCTGCTCAACGGCCTTAACGTGGGCAGCATCATCAACTCTCCCCATCTGAGCAGCATGAGTATTGCCCAGTACGCCCGCGCCATGGAGAAGAAGTCCGGCTCAGCCCTTACCGTCCACCCCATCGCAGGCGGACAGGTCGAAGCCGTGGAGTTTGTTATAGACAATGACGCAAAATTTGTCGGCCAGCCCCTCAAGCAGATTCCCATTCGCAAGGAGCTGCTCATCTCCTGCATTATGCACAAGGGCAAGACCTCCATTGCCGACGGTGATTCCAGATTCGAGCTGGGCGATGTGGTCGTCGTGACCGCACCTGCCAACGCAAACCTACTGCAGTTCAACGACATATTTGCCTGAGCGGGGTGACACAAAGAGATGAATATTAAATTAGTCGGTCGTCTCGTCGCCATCGTTCTGCTGATCGAGGCAGCCTTCATGGCTGTACCAACGCTTATTGCCGCCATCGACGGCGAGCGTAAGGTGGTGTTCAGCTTCGCGCTGTCCATTGCCATAATCGCAGGCGTATGCGCCCTGCTTTTTGCGCTGTGCAGCGACAAAAGACGGCACGAGCGTGGATTTTACACTCAGGAGGGCTTTATCACCACCGGTCTTTCCTGGATTCTTATGTCTTTTTTCGGGTGTCTTCCTTTTGTATTAAGCGGTCAGATTCCCGGCATAATCGACGCGTGGTTCGAGAGCATTTCCGGATTCTCCACCACCGGCGCAAGTATACTGACCGAGGTCGAATCACTGTCCCGCGGCATCCTTTACTGGCGCAGCTTTACCCACTGGCTGGGCGGTATGGGAGTGCTTGTATTTATGATGGCGCTCATTCCGGCAGCCAGCAAGCGCAAGAACTCCGATGTTTTTCTGCTGCGTGCCGAAAGCCCTGGGCCGACGGTGGACAAGTTCACGCCTCATATGCGCTCCACCGCCATGATCCTTTATCTGATCTACATCGCGCTGACCGTGGCATGTGTAC
This sequence comes from Acutalibacteraceae bacterium, assembly GCA_045604745.1. Taxonomy (GTDB): domain Bacteria; phylum Bacillota; class Clostridia; order Oscillospirales; family Acutalibacteraceae; genus SIG598. The sequence continues at coordinate 4,229 of JAZUOR010000362.1, forward strand.
TGTTTCTGATATTCTGGGGCGAAATGTCGCTGTTTGACGCGGTGTGCACCGCCTACGGCACTGCCGGCACCGGCGGTTTCGGAATAAAGAACGACAGTATTTCCTCCTATTCCTCTGCCGCACAGAACATCACAACGGTTTTCATGCTGCTGTTCGGTGTCAACTTCAACCTTTACTATCTTGCTATTCTCGGCAGGCTGCGCACAATCTTCAAAAACGAAGAATTCCGCGCCTATGTGCTCATCTGGACTGCCGCCACGGCCGTGGTATTCATCAATATCTACAGCATGTACACCTCTGCGGGCGAATCATTGCGTCACGCGGCTTTCCAGACCAGCAGCATCATGACCACCACCGGCTTCTGTACCACCGACTTTGAACAGTGGCCAACACTTTCAAAAACTATACTGCTGACGCTCATGTTCATCGGCGCCAGCGCGGGAAGCACCGGCGGCGGCATGAAGGTTGCCCGTGTGCTGCTGCTGGGCAAAAGCATGCGCCACGGTGTACGCCGCACGCTGCACCCCAACCGCTCGGTCTCCGTACAGATGGACGGCACCGCAGTCAGCGAGCAGACCATGAACAGCCTCCATGCCTATTTTGTCGCCTATGCCGCAATTCTGGTTCTGAGTGTCCTTGCCGTTTCGGTTGACGGAAAGAGCCTGACCACCAATATTTCGGCAGTCGTTGCCTGCTTCAATAATATCGGTCCCGGTTTTGAGGTAGTGGGTGCCACAGGCAACTATTCCTCCTTCAGCGTCTTTTCCAAACTGGTGCTTATGGCGGACATGCTGCTTGGCAGGCTGGAGATATTCCCCCTGCTGGTAATGCTCAGCCGCTCGGCATGGGACAGAAGGCTGTAACCTCTCAGTCTGAGAGCCCGCATTGGCTTTCACTCACGTTTGGGTACACTTACACTCGCAGATTGGATATTGATTCAGCAAAACCAGGCTTCGCTGTTCAGCCGAAGCCTGGTTTTTGTATATGGAAAAAGGTGTCCTCCTTAAGGAAGACACCTTGTACGGTTATTAATGGAAACATTCAGTTGCAAAAGGCTGTTGTACACTCCGGAGTCAGTTGACCTCAATGCTGCTGCCCCACTCAGGAAACAGCACGCTGTAACGGTCAATATCGTCTTCAAGGCAGGAAAAGGTAACCATCCAGAATGCATCGGTGCCCTTGGCCATGATGCCGTAGTAATAATAGTTTCTGCCGTCCACTCTGGCAGTATAAGTGACGTGGTAATTGCCTGCTGCATCGTAGGAAAACTCCTGTTCGCTGCCGCTGATCTGTGTCAGAAACTCTGCGTATTCCTCAACGGTCATGGGCGCTATGTCAAAGCCCAGTTCTGCATAGAGCTCATATTCGTGGCGCACTGCGGTCATCATGCTGCTCTCTCCCGACAGCGCCGCGGTAATGCCATCGCTCTCAAAGGGTGACATGCCCTCCTCCATGGTGAGAGTAAGACCGGTGCGGGTATCGTAATAAGCCGGAGCTTTTTCCGCTTTGCAGCCGCCGCAGACGAGAGTCAGCAGCACCGCCAGAACCGACAGTATGAAAACAGGATTCTTTTTCATTTGCGATCGTCCTCCGAGGATGTATTGAAGCTATTATACCACATCAGACAGGATAATCCAGAAAAATCCGCAAAAAGCCACCGGCATCCGAAAAATGCCGGTGGCTCGCATTCTGTGACTGCCTTACCGGGCGTCCTTCCCGCACAGCCTGCCCAGCTGACCCAGCAGGTCAGCACCTCCGGCAACGCTGATGGAGTCAACACGTTCGCAGATGCGCTCCAGATACTCAAGCTCCTTCAGGCGCATGAGCACGGGGTTTTCCTCCATAAGCTTTGCGGTGTTGAGCAGACTTCTGGTGGAAGCCACCTCTTCGCGGCGGGCAATGACATTGGCCTGCGCCTGCTTTTCAGCAACGAGGACAGTGTTCATTATCTCGCGCACGTCACCGGGGATGATGACGTCCTTGATGCCCGCCGAGGCAAACTCGCACCAGCCGGCGCACTCGGACTTCTTCAGGCGCTCAAGCAGATAGCCTGTGAAGTCAGAACGCTTCTCCAGCAGCTCTTCCAGCTTAAGGCCGCCAACGTAGTCACGCAGAGCCAGCTGAGCGGTCAGACGCAGCTGCTCCTCGCCGTTGGTCATGGACTCGGCATACACACGGGGACGGGTGATGGTGTACTCCAGAGCCATAGTCACACGGACGGTCACCTTGTCAGCGGTCAGAAGCTCCTGCGCAGGCAGGGAGAGCAGCTGGCGGGATACAGTGACCTGACGCTGGGACACCTCCACGCCCAGCTTCCAGAACCAGTAAACGCCGGTGGCAAGCTCGCGCACAAAGCGGTTGTCAAAGTAGAGCATGGACACAGCTCCTACGGGCACCGAAAGACGGCTGACCATGGAGGTGTTCATCACTCCAAGCAGTTCTCTGGGAAAATCTGCTTCAATTTCGGGCGATTCGGGCGCATACATCCTGACCTGCACCTGCTCAAAGCGCTTCCAGTAGAGCAGAGTGCGTCCGGTGACGCAGAGAACGGGCACTCCGTCAGCAACAACAAAGGCAAAGGAGCCTGCGGGCACAGTCTCTTCGACGGTGTTGGCAGCAAAAAAGGCATCCTCACGGAGCTTCTGCACCGGAAGGGCGCAGGTATCAACCTCACCGCGTGCGGAAACGATGCGCACATCGTAGCCCATGGCGGAGATATAGTTATACTTGCCCGGTTCAAGAACCCTGACAAAGCGTCCGTTCTTCATCAGATAGCCTACCTGGTTTTCATTGATTATGTACTTCATTTACAACACTCCTTTTTCCTGAAAGAAAAATATACTGCAGGGCTGAGCCCGTTAACGTGTGAATGGTCGGTCGGCTCTCCACGCAGCCACGGCGGAGAAGATACATCAGAGGCACTGACGCATCCGGCAGGCTTTTGCCCGCCAGCGGATTGAGCAGCGGCAGTGCAGTGCGGTTCACGATGAATGGCACTGCTGTGCATCGCAGCGGTATCCTCCGCTCTGCTGGCCCTGACTGCGCTGAAAACACCACGGCATGCCGTGATATTTTCCGGAGAGCTGACCTTTCAATCTTTGCAGGTAAAAATGTTTTCAAGACATTTTTATGGTTTTCTGTAGCATCCAAAGCTCTGCGGTGTCATGCAGCGGTGGATTTGAACCACCTTTCAGAAAGAAACGCGGAACACCCGTACCTACAGGCGGGAGCCTTGCGGACAGCCATTAAGACACTCTGACCAAGTCCGCTGCGTTGATATATAAAGACCAAACGGTCCTATATCCTGAACTTATCAGCCCTTTACGACAGCCACCGTTCTCAGTCTTCTGACCGGACGGACACAGTCGGTCTGGCGGGACATGACAACGTCGATGTCCTTGTAGGCAAAGCGGCTTTCCTCGGCAACGTCCTGCCTGCTGCGCTTGCCAAGAACCACACCCTGAGCGCTGAGGTCGTCCATGACCTCCTGGACGGAGAACTTCTCCATGGCTCCCTTACGGGAGTAGGCACGTCCTGCACCGTGGGAGGAGGTGCAGAAGCTTTCGGGATTGCCGAGTCCCTCCACCACGTAGCTGTAGGAGCCCATGGCTCCGGGAATGACCGCCAGCTCGCCTGCACGGGCTCGGGTGGCACCCTTGCGGTGCACCCACACGTCGGAG